>DATGGF010000332.1:0-2804 GCA_035308625.1 Acidimicrobiales bacterium
GCGCCCGACTCGGCCGCCGAGGGGGTGCTGGCCGGGCCGCTGCGCATGCTCGTGTGGACGACGACTCCCTGGACGCTGCCGTCGAACCTGGCCCTCGCCGTCGGCCCGGACATCCGCTACGCGGTCTACGACCTGCCCGACGGACCCACGGTGGTGGCTGCCGATCGGGCCTCGTCCTATCCCAACGTCCTGGGCGAGGCAGAAGCCGTCGCGGACGTGGCCGGCGCCAGCCTGGTAGGGCGCCGGTACCGGCCGTTGTTCGACTTCTTCGCCGACCGGGCCGGGGCCTTCGTGGTCCTGGGCGCCGACTTCGTGGCCACCGACGAAGGCACGGGCGTCGTCCATCTCGCCCCCGGCTTCGGCGAGGAGGACTACCAGGCCTGTGCCGACGCCGGCATCGCCGTGGTCTGCCCCGTCGACGACCAGGCGCGCTTCACCTCCGAAGTGCCGGCCTATGCCGGCGTGCAGGTGTTCGAGGCCAATCCGGCCATCACGGCCGACTTGAAGGCCTCAGGCGCACTGGTCGACGCGGCGCGCTACACCCACAGCTACCCGCACTGCTGGCGCACCGACACGCCGCTCATCTACAAAGCCGTGAGCTCGTGGTTCGTGAAGGTCACCGCGGTGAAGGACCGGATGCTCGAGCTCAACCAGCAGATCGGCTGGGTACCGGCCCACGTGCGCGACGGCGCCTTCGGCAAGTGGCTGGAAGGAGCCCGGGACTGGTCGATCAGCCGCAACCGGTTCTGGGGAGCGCCCATCCCGGTGTGGAAGAGCGACGATCCGCGCTACCCGCGGGTCGACGTGTACGGCAGCCTCGACGAGCTCGAACGTGACTTCGGCGTCCGGCCCACCGACCTCCATCGCCCGGCCATCGACGAGCTGACCCGGCCCAATCCCGATGACCCCACCGGGCACTCGACCATGCGGCGGGTCTCCGACGTCCTCGACTGCTGGTTCGAGTCGGGGTCGATGCCCTTCGCCCAGGTGCACTACCCCTTCGAGAACGCGTCGTGGTTCGAATCGCACTTCCCCGCCGACTTCATCGTCGAGTACGTCGGGCAGACGCGCGGGTGGTTCTACACCTTGCACGTCCTCTCGACGGCGCTCTTCGACCGCCCCCCCTTCTCGCACTGCGTGGCCCACGGCATCGTGCTGGGGGACGACGGACGCAAGATGTCGAAGCGGCTGGGCAACTATCCCGAGCCCGACGTGGTCTTCGACATGTGGGGCGCCGACGCCATGCGGTGGTTCCTCCTGTCCTCCCCGATCCTGCGGGGTCAGGACCTCGTCGTCCACGGCAAGGGCTTCGAGGAAGTACGCCGCCAGGTGCTCGACCCGATCTGGAACGCCTGGTACTTCCTGACGCTGTACGCCAACGTCGACGGCATCACCGGGCGCCACCGCGCCGAGGCCGAGGGCGTCCTCGACCGCTACATCCTGGCCAAAACCGCCGCCCTCGTCGACGAGGTGGGCCGGTCGATGGACGCCTACGACCTCTTCGGCGCCTGCGCGGCCGTGCGGACGTTCCTCGACGCCCTCAACAACTGGTACATCCGCCGCAGCCGGGACCGCTTCTGGCGGGCCCGCGACGGATCGGCCGAGGTGGAGTCGGACAAGGCCGATGCCTACGACACGCTGGCCACGGTGCTCTCGACACTGTGCCAGGTGGTGGCTCCCCTGCTCCCGATGGTGAGCGAAGCCGTCTACCAAGGCTTGACCGGGGAGCGCAGCGTGCACCTGACGGACTGGCCATCGGCGGCCGAGCTGCATCCCGACGCCGAGCTAGTGCAGGCCATGGACCTCGTCCGCGACGTCTGCTCGGCGGCGCACGCCCTGCGGGAAGCCAACGGGCGCCGCGTGCGGCTGCCGCTGCGATCGCTCGTAGTGGCCACCGAGCACCCCGAACTCCTGGCGCCCTATGCCGCCCTCATCGAGGACGAAGTCAACGTCCGCGAGGTGGTGCTCACCGGCGAGGTCGGCGGAATGGCCGATCGCGTGCTCACACCGGTGCCCGCCGCGCTCGGGCCTCGCCTCGGCCCTGAGACCCAGCGGGTGATCCGGGCGGTCAAGGAGGGTCGCTGGCTCGAAACAGCGGCGGGTGACATCGAAGTCGACGGCATCTTGCTCGAACCGGGCGAGTACGCGCTCACCCTGCGGCCCCACGACGCCGAACGCGGCCGCACCTTGCCGGCCGATGTCGGCGTGGTGGTGCTGGACACCGACGTTGACGACGAGCTCGAGGCGGAAGGGTTGGCCCGCGACGTGGTGAGGCTCGTCCAGATGGCGCGCCGTGACGCCGGACTGCACGTCTCCGACCGCATCGTCCTTCAGCTCGCTCTCCCTCAGGCCATGCTCGCAGCCGTCACACGGCACCTGGACTATGTGAAGGAGCAGACCTTGGCCGACGAGGTCGAGCTGACCGAGGCCGACGAGATCTCCATCACCGTGACCAAGTCTTCGAGCCGATGACCAGGCACTCTGCCTCGGAAACCCGGCTCCGGGCCTACCGATAGCGACACCGGCGACGGTACGCTGGTGTGTCGCCCACGGGGGGCCGGGGGCACGGGAGGCGACATGAGTGTGGGGTCAGACCAGCCGCGTGGCCAGCGTGGCCGCGTGCCGGGCAGGCCCTCGGCTTCGTCGCCCATCCCTGGCGCTTCCCGGGTGGCCGTCATCGGCGCCGGCTACGTCGGGCTGACCACAGCGGTGTGCCTGGCGCACCTGGGCCACCAGGTGACCTGCGGCGAGATGGATCCGGCCAAGGTCGAGCGCCTGTCGCGCGGCGAGCCGACGATCTTCGA
>DATGGF010000333.1:0-2368 GCA_035308625.1 Acidimicrobiales bacterium
CGCAGCTCCAAAGGCGGTATGTCTGCTTTGGTCGCTTGAGCGGATGGAAGTTGCGCAAAGAGCAGACAATCAGCTCCGAGTCACAGACAATGCTTGGCCACCAATCGGGGATCGCCCGGCGGGATCTCGGAGTTCGACGGAATGGGTTCTTCGCGATGATCCCGACTGCCCACTCCCGCTCGTCTGCGCGGGTCGCCCGCTCGTCGTCCTCGACGATGAAGCCGATGACGTCGAGTCGAATACCATCAGCTCCGAGCCCAATGTGATGGCGAATCACGGAGGCATCGTTGCGAGGCCGGAAGAAAACCGTTGTGCCGGGCTCGAATCGCTGCGCAAGATGTTGCAGAGGTTTGGGATCGATTGGGATGCCACTCAGTTGAAACGACAGCGACGCTCTCCAGACGGTCCTGGGTGAGTGCGCCGCAACCTGTCCCGTGAGGGTGTAGAAGCCGATGTCGTCGCAGAGATCGACGTAGCAGAACTCCTCAGTGTGATGGATCCTCCGTCCTTCGTAGCGAGTCTTCCAGTCCCTCAGTACATTGGCGAAAACGTCGGCACCAGCCCCATGCCAAGTATCCTCGGACTGCTGAATGCTCCACCGACTCTTGTCCGTAATCCAACCGAGGTCCGACAGCTCATGTAGCAGCGAGACGAGGTCCTTCTCGTCGGTCGCTGGGGTAGCCATATCGAGCGTAACGCCAAATCCTGATCCGGGTACCCAATCGATGTCGGGAAGTTCACGGAGGAACGCGAACTCGCCGAAATCACCTCCGCAATGGAGGAACTTCGATCTGGTCCCATCCCGGAGGACGATCGTTTCAGGGGAGGGTGGGAGGGTTCCACGTCGCCGCCGTGGTACTCCGCGGAGCTGACCGGTCACCCACGCGACCTCCCCGTCCACGAGCATGGCGTCCCGCTTGCGCCGCAGCATCCGGAGGAAGTCACCATCCCACCCAATGACCTGTTCCAGCTCTTCGCCGGTCACGAGCAGGATCGGTCGCTTCGGTTTGCTCTCGACCCGGTCTATCGCCCCCTGGGTGAAGCCCGAGGAGCTGACGAAGAGGCCCAAGACGGAGGGCGGGGTTTGCTTGAGACGATCCTCCAGCGCTTGCACCTCACCAACACCCGGCTTCGCCTTCCACCACTTGGCTTCAACCAGATAGGTCTCGTCTCCCATGGTCGCTAATAGGTCGACCTGGCGCCTGCCTCCCGCCCCTGGGTTCTTGGTCACCTCGAAGTGCGCCTTGCCGAACAGCAGGCCCACGAAGTTCTCAAGCTGGTATCCCCGCCGACTGGCGTCGCTCATGGACTTTAGGCGTGCCCATTCTTTACCGAGGGGGCTGTCAGCTCTCATGGCTGGAATCGTGCCATCCGGGCTGGTCGCTGACTTGCTCAGTGATAGCCGCCCGCCGTGAGACCCCTGGGGTGAGTGGCCTGGTTAGCTTCCTGACTAGCCATCAGTCGGCGGTTTGGTCGTAGAGCAGGTGCTGTGGAATCCCAGTTAGGAGCACTAGGCCCAGTTCGGTCAGGGAGATTTCGGCCCTGCGACCTGCAATACCGCTTAGCTGCTGACGGGGTGGAGGGCAATCCGGCTCGTTAGGCGGAGGCCCTGCCATGTATGGAGCCTTGAGCAGCCCAAATGCAGACGAGCCACCCTAGAGGTACGGTACGAACGTATGTTCGATGCAACGCCCATTCGCCCAAGCTGGGGCCGATCGGTAGAGGCCGTCCGACTGGCGCTGCTGGCTGAGCGAGCCAGACCCATCGCTGCCAGCCGGACGCAGCTGCTCCCGGTGCTCGCCTCGCTCCAGGACCTACTACCCGAGGGTGGACTACGAAGAGCCACGACCATCGGTATCGCTGCTGACAACGCCGGTGGTGCCACCACCCTGGCCTTGGCGCTGATCGCGGGGGCTTCGGGCGCTGGGCGTTGGTGCGTGGTCAAGCGCATCGTCGACGGCCAACCGTGGATCAGCATGGAGGACCTGGTGCGTACGGCTGGGGCCAGTCGGGCTCAGCTGGAATCGCTGGCCACCTCCGGAGCGCTGCGCTTCTTGCCCGAACACGCCAACGTCAACGGCCGGCGAGCCCTGATGTGGACGGCCGGGGCCGAGGCGCCTGAGTTGCCGGAGCCCTCGGCGTTCGAAGACGTCGCCGACGATTTGTGGTCGTTGGGGATGACGCCCGACGGCACGGCCGTCGAGCTGATCCGCCCCGAGCTAAAGGAACGTGGGGTGGTGCCGGCGGCTGACCTATCTGTGCTGTCATCCGAGCGACGGGTGAGCGTCGCCGGTGTCGTCACTCACCGGCAACAGCCAGAGAGCGCCCGGGGGGCGGTGTTCTTGAACCTGGAGGACGAGACCGGGAT
>DATGGF010000334.1:0-7537 GCA_035308625.1 Acidimicrobiales bacterium
GAAGGCGAGGTCGACTGGGCGTTGGCCGAGTCGCTCGCTTTCGGGTCGTTGCTCCTCGACGGCGCCGACATCCGCCTCTCCGGCCAGGACACGCGGCGGGGGACGTTCAGCCAACGCCACGACGTCCTGGTCGATTACCTCACCGGCCAGGAGTGGGTGCCGCTGTCACACCTCAATGGCAACGGAAATGGGCGCTTTTCGGTGCTCGACTCCCTCCTGTCTGAGTACGCTGCCCTGGGCTTCGAGTACGGCTACTCGGTCGAGGCTCCGGACGCATTGGTGGCGTGGGAGGCGCAGTTCGGTGACTTCGCCAACGGCGCGCAGATCATCATCGACAACTTCCTGGTGTCGGCCGACGACAAATGGGGCCAACGATCGGGGCTCGTCCTGCTGTTGCCGCACGGCTATGAGGGCCAGGGCCCCGAGCACTCCTCGGCGCGCATCGAGCGCTTCCTGACCTTGTGTGCGCGGGGCAACATGCGGGTGGCCCAGCCCAGCACCGCCGGCCAGTACTTCCATCTCCTGCGGTCGCAAGTGGCCCAGCCGCCGCGCCGCCCGCTGGTGGTGTTTACGCCCAAGTCCTTGCTCCGCCTGCGCCAGTCCCGGTCGGGCATCGACAGCCTCACCGAGGGTTCGTTCGCCACCGTGCTCGACGACCCGACGTCGAGCGGGTCCCCCGAGACGACCCAGGGAGGGCGGGGTGTGGAGCGCATCCTGCTGTGCACGGGCAAGGTGGCCTACGACGCCATGGCTCGCCGCGAGGACCTGGCCGAGGGCAAAGCGGGCCTTCCTCCGGCGGGGGTCGACCCCGAGGCCGTGGCCGTGGTGCGGGTGGAGCAGCTCTACCCCTGGCCCGAGCAGCGCCTGTCCGAGGTGCTCGACCGCTATCCGGACGCCACCTCCCTGGTGTGGGTACAGGAGGAGCCGGAGAACATGGGGGCCTGGTCGTTCGTGCACGGCCGGCTCCACCGCCTCATCCGCGATCGGATCGCGCTCACCCACGTCAGCCGGGCCGAGTCGGCCAGCCCGGCCACGGGCAGCGCGGCCCTGCACCATCTCGAACAGGAGGACCTGCTCGAGCGCTCCTTCGCCTGACCAGCCTGCGCCTCCGGGGCCTCCGGGCTTCAGCGCAGCGGCAGGCCCAGCACCGCCTCGAGCTCGCCGAGCGCGGCGTCCGATTCGGTGACCTTGATGGTCACCATCCCGAGCGCACGTGCCGGCTTCAGGTTCACGCCGAGGTCGTCGAGGAAGACGGACCGGTGCGGTTCCACCCCGAGCATCCGGCAGGCAAGTTCGTAGAACTTCGGGTCGGGCTTGCGGATCCCGACCACCGACGATTCGACCACCGCATCGAACAGGGCCAGCACTTCGGACAGCTGTCCGGCCCGTTCGCCCTCGACCAGGGGCGTGACGAAGTTGTTGGTGAGCAGCCCCGTCTTGAAGCGGGTGCGGCACCGGCGGACGGCTTCGATCATCTCGGGTCGTAGTTCGCCGGAGAAGCTGGAGAACAGGGCCCGGGTGTCGATTCGCCCTCCCGCCCCGGCCGCCTCGGCTTCGAAGGCCAGGCAGAACTCGTCGAACGTGAGCTCGTTGCGCTCCAGGCGGGCCCAAGCGTTGTCGTGAGGGTTGGTGGCGTTGAGCGATCGGATGAATCCAGCGGGGAGCTGCGCTGACTGCTCGTAGCGGTCAAAGGCATCGAACGGGCTGCCGGCCAGGACGCCACCGAAGTCGAACAGCACGGCGTCGACCGCGCCGTTGACATCGAGGGACATGCAGGTTCAGGCCAGGATGTCTTCAGCCACGTCGCGCCACAGGCCGGCTGAAAGCCCGAGCGACTCGACATCCACGCGTTCGTCCACGCCGTGGAACATGGTGGCGTAGTCCTCGAAGGTGAGCCGGGTCGAGAAGAGCCCGAACCCGTAGGCGATCGTCCCGAGCTTGCGGAAGAAGCGGGCGTCGGTGGCCCCGACCGTCAGGAATGGCACGCACCGCGCATCGGGGTACTTCCGCTGGGACGCCCGTTCGAGGGCGTCCCACAGCGGCGTATCGGCTGGAGAAGTGCTGGCCTTGTCGGTGAAGTGCCAGGTGAACTCCACATCGTCAGCCAAGTCACCGAGCGCTTGACGGAGCATGGCCTCCACATCGGGGGTATCCCAGCCGGGCAGCCCCCGGATGTCGAGGTCTAGTTCGGCCCGATCAGGGATGACGTTTACCTTGGAGCCGCTGTGGAGGATGGTCGGCGCCACGGTGGTGTGGGTGCACGCATGGGCTTGGCGGGCGAGGCCCAGCATGGGCAGCTCCCGGCAGAAGTCGTCTATCCGGTCGGGGTCGAGCAGGGGCTCGGAGAAATCCGGCGGCAGGCCGATGCCCTCGACGAAACGTCGCCAGGCCTCGTGGATCTCGGCCGGCACCTCGAACTGGGCCAGGCGCTCGACGATGGCCGCCGCTTTCACGAGTGCATTGTCGGTGCGCAGTGGCTGCGATCCGTGACCGGGCGTCCCGTGCACCGACAAGGTGCACCAGAAGACTCCCTTCTCGCCGGTGATGATGGGCAGGCGAACGCCGTCGGCCGTGGGCATCGGGAACCCACCGGCTTCGGTCACCAGGTAGTCGGTCTGCACCTCCTCAGTCAGGTGCTCGGCCAGCCAGCTTGCCCCGAGGTGGCCGAGGGCCTCTTCGTCGGCCACCCCGATGAACACGAGGTCCCCCTGCGGGCGGAACCCGTCGCGGGCCAGGTGGCGCACCGCCACGGCCATGGAAGCGGTGAGGTTGAGCATGTCGACCGCTCCCCGGCCCCACACCTTTCCGTCGACCAGCTCACCTCCGAACGGATCGCGCTGCCAGTCGGCCGGGTTGGCCGGTACGACGTCGGTGTGGCCGAGCAGCATGAGTGACGGCGCCGTTCGGTCACGGCCTTCGATGCGGGCCACGAGCGACGAACGACCCGGGGCCGGGTCGTGCACCTCGAGATCGACCCCGGGCAGCTCGAGCAGGGAGCGAAGGATCTCGGCGTTGCGCTCTTCGTGCCCTGACGCCTCGGTGCCGTCGTTCACGCAGGCATTGCGGATCATCTGCTGGAGGAGCTCCGCCACCTCACCGGACAAGGCGTCGGCCATGGGCGCATCCTAGGGGGGTGGCTGCCGGCCACCCCTCCGGGGGATGGCCGGCACCGGATCAGGCGGATGGTTGACTGGCATCCCGTGGTCCTCACCCACGTCGTCGTCGACGGCTCCAACATCGCCACCGAAGGCCGGGCCGTGCCCAGCCTCCGGCAGCTGGACGAGGCCGTCCGGCAGTTCCAGGACGAATTCCCCCAGGCCGAGACCATCGTCGTGGTCGATGCCACCTTCGGCCACCGCATCGACCCGGGCGAGCTCAAGGCCTTCGAAGCCGCAGTGGCCCACGGCGAGATGGTGTCGCCCCCGGCCGGCGCCATCGGCCGCGGCGACGCCTTCGTCCTGCGGATCGCCGAGCGGGTGAACGGCCAGGTGCTCTCCAATGACTCTTTCCAGGAGTTCCACGAACAGCATCCCTGGCTCTTCGACCCAGAGCGGTTGATGGGCGGGAAGCCCGTGCCCGGCGTCGGGTGGATCTTCACGCTGCGGACGCCGGTGCGCGGGCCCCGGAGCGGGACCCGGAGCGGGACCAGTCGCAAGCGAGCCGAACCGGCTGCGACGCCGCGGGCGGGCGCTGCCACTCGGGCCCGGGCCGACCGGGCCGGGGAAGCCGCCCCGGCCAAAGCGCGCCGCCGCCGGTCCGATGCAGCTGTGCTGGCCGCCGTGGAGGCGGCTGCGGCCGAGGCGACCGAGGCCGCGGCCGGCGGCAGCACCCTGGTCGACGCGCCGGTCGTTGCCGCGGCCACCGGCCGGCGCCGCTCCCGACGCCGGCGGGGCGGGGGAGGGGACCCCCAAGTGAAGGCGGCCATCGACGCCGCCACCCAGGAGGCCCGCGGCGGACCCGAGGCAGTCAACGACCCTTTGACCTTCCTGACCTTCATCGCCGAGCACCCGCTCGGGGACGTCGTCGACGGAAAGGTGTCCAACTTCGTGTCGCACGGTGCCATGGTCGACGTTGGCGACATGCACTGTTACGTCCCGCTTTCGGGGTTGGGCGTGCCACCCCCGAACGGCGCCCGACAGGTCCTCCGCCGAGGCGACACGCGACAGTTCGTCGTGGTGGCACTTGACCCCCCGAGGCGTGGGGCCCAGCTGGCCCTGCCCGAGGTCGCCATGGCCGAGAGGGCCGCCCTGGCACCGAAGGTGGCAGCTCCGGCTGGGAAGAAGGGCCCGGCCAAGAAGCCGGCCGATGCCAAGAAGCCGGCCGATGCCAAAAAGCCGGCCGCCGCCAAGAAGCTGGAAACCGCCAAGCCGGGCGCGGCCAAGAAGCCGGGCGCGGCCAAGGCGCGCGCCACAAAAGTGGCAGGTGCCAAGAAGCCGGCTGCCAACACAGCACCGACAACGAAGGCGACGGCCAAGAAGTCTGGGACGAAGACGGCGGCGCCTTCCAAGAAGGCTCGGGTCAAGGCTCCGACCAAGAAGGCTGCGGCGACGAGGACGTCGACAAGCACAGCGAAGAAGGTTGCGTCACCGGCGAAGCAAAAATCTGTGACAAGTTCTGCGCAACCGAGAAAAAAGTCGGGCAGACAACGCCCGTGATGTTCCGTCACGCGACGCGGTTGCACGACGGTGGCCCAACGAGCCCGGTGACGAGACACCTGTAGGGACCAAAGTCCCATCTCAGAGGGCGTGTAGTTGGGGGAAAGTAGCCTTTAGGCGGCCACGTAGCGCGTCGATTTTCCTTTCTGTGACGAGACGTCGTCTACGGGATCCCGGCCCGATCGCGCAACTGCGGGCAGCGCGAGCCCACCGGGACCAAGAGCACCAAGACGGGTTCACCATCATCGAAACGGTGGTGGCCATGGCCGTGTTCGCCGTCACCCTCATCCCGACGACGGGCATCTTCTTCGGCGGGATGCAGGCGGCGTCGGTGAGCAACATTCGCTCCGACGCAGTCGGCGTTGCGGCCAGCATGCTCGCCCAGGTGCGGTCCCTGCCGTACAACCTCGTCGGGTTCTACTCGGGCCAGGCCAACTACGTCTCGGTGTGCCCGGCGACGGTAACCCCGTGTGCGGGCCAGGCAACCGTCGTCCTCGGGACGGGGCTGGGACCGGCCGGCGCCTTCACCCCCGTGACGCCGTCCCCCACCATCGGGGCGACGTCGTACTCGGTCACCACCTACATCACGTGGGCCAATGCCAACGTCCCCAGCGGGACCTGCTCCGCGGGCTCGACCCTGTGCGTCCAGGCCTACAAGGAGGCCACGACCGTCGTGTCGTGGTCCGGCCTCAGCCGCATGGCTGGGTCGATCACCGAGACAACGCTCGTCTACCCCGGTGGCCAAGGCCAGTACACCGCTGCCGGAGGCGGGGGCAGCGGCGGCAACAGTTGCCCCGGCTCGCCCGCATCTCCGACCGGCTTGAGTGCCGTTCCCTATCCGAACCCCCAGAATCTCACCCCCGACCCCGGTGAGTACGAGGCGAACGTCAGCTGGGCGTCGTTGCCCCTGGCCTCTCAGCCGTGCTACTTCGTGATCCTCGACGCCACCTCCAACGCCGACCTGCCGGCCACCTGCGCGTCGGCGTCCGGGCCCTCGGCCGAGGCGAGTACACGCCAACCCGGGTCGGAGGTCCTCTACACCGTTACCGGCTTGTCGCCCGGGGTCCAGTACTACTTCGCCGTCATCGCCTACAACTCCGACGGCTCGCAGTGCGCCATGTCGTCGACCAGTCCGGCCGTCACCGCCACCACCGATACCGCGCCGGCGCCCCCGACGTGCACCGTCACCGGCCTCACGGTGACGGCGGTTCCCTCGCAGAGCGCGGCCAAGACCTACGAGTCCAGCGGCGGCGCCATGACCGACAACCTCAACCTGGTGGCATCGACCACGGGCTCCGGTTGCGCCAACCTGACGGTGCAGGGCCACCTGGTCAACTCGGCAACTCAGGACCCGGGATCGCCGTACACGCTCGCGTCCGGCACCGGCGGCCAGTTCACCTACACCGTGCCTTCGCAGAACGTGTCGTGGACCACCGGACAGCACGTCTTCACCGTCTATCTGGGCGGCACCGTCACCACCGACTCGCAGAGCATCGAGGTGTGTGCCCACGCCGGGAACGGCCAGAAGACCAGCACGCCGAATGTGTGCCCGTGATGCGCCCCCGTCGATCCTCCCGAGAGTGGGCCCGCCGGGGCTCCGAAGGTGAAGCTGGTTTCACGCTGGTCGAGATCATGGTGGCCAGCTCCGCCATGCTCGTCGTGGCCGCCGTGTTCGGGACCGTCATGGTCCAGATGAACAAGATCGCCAACCGGGAGATCAGCAGCGAGAACGCGGCCGGCACGGCGCGCTCGGCGCTGATGCAACTGCAGCGCGATCTCGAGGCGGCCAACCCGATGGTCGGTTGGACCTCGACAGTGACCAACTACCAGAACGAGATCCAGGTGAAGCTCGGACCGGCGAGCGGGACGCAGAAGACGATCACCTGGAGCTATGTCACGAGCGGGTCGGGGAGCAGCTGCACGGGCACGCTCTGGCGCAACGTCGGGACCAGCGCGGGTGCGGGGGATCCCGAAGCCACCGGTGTCACGAACTGCGCCACGAGCACACCGGTGTTCAGCTTCTTCGGGATTCAGGGCGACAACCTCCTGGCCAACCCTGCATCAGTGACGTCGGCGATCATCACGCAGTGCTCGGTTCGGATCCAAGGAGCGCTGCAGGTCTCGGCCGGCCCCCACACTGTGCCGTTCTCCGAGACGGTCAGTATGAGGCTGGCCAACTGGGAACCGGGGACACAGCCATGTCCATGACCCATGCAGCCTGGCGTCTGCGGCGCTCTTCTCCGTCGGGGGAGGAGGGGAACCTGCTGGTGGTGGTCATCTTCACCGTGGTCATCCTCTTCTTCGGCATCGCCTTCACCGTCCGCGCCCAGGGAGACCTGCACAACTCCGGCATCGTGAGCAACACCAACGCGGCGCGTGCGGTGGCCCTGGCCGGCCTGTCCGACGCACTCTTCCGGATCGACCAGCAGGGGACCAACAACTCGAGCTTCTGTGTCGGGAACGCGGTGCAGTGCACCGTCCCGTCGGTGCCCGGCGCTCCCGGTGCGCAGTACGCCGCCAAGTACCTGGGTCAGACCGGCGACTTCAGCATCCTGTCCGAGGGCACGGTCCACAACCGGAGCTACACCATCCAAGCCACCATTGCCCAGGTGCCGAGCTTCCCGTTCGGCATCTTCGCCGGGTCGGGAGTGACCTTCGACGGATCGGGTTCGAGCATCACGTTGGCGCTGACCCAGCCGGACGGGTCGCAGACCGGCCTGGCCGACGTCGGCAGCGACGGGACCATCACCTGCCACGGGAGCGGGACCTTCGGCCAGAACCAGGTCACCTTCGACGGCGGCAACAGCAACTGCCCGGCGTGGATCAACGAGTCGAACAGCTTCACGCCTCAACAGCCGGTCAGCAGTTGTCCCGCCCCCGTG
>DATGGF010000335.1:0-4633 GCA_035308625.1 Acidimicrobiales bacterium
CGATTACCCAGCTCGTAGTCGACATGACGACGGCAGCTCGCCGGGGGCTTCTCGACATTGTGGGCTGTCAGGCCGAACCTCGGTGCCATCGCCAAGTTCCGGGGTCGGGTGGCCGGACACTCCTGCGTCCGGATCTGTTCCTGGTGCTGGGAGTGGGGGACTTCGAGCACCGCTGGTTCGTTGAGCTCGACCGGGGTAACGAGAGCCTGCCGGTGCTGGTGCGCAAGTGCCGCCTCTATGAGACCTACTACCGAACGGGAAGAGAGCAGGCTGCCCATGGGGTATTTCCGAGGGTGTGCTGGATCGTGCCCGACGATCGGCACCGGGACCGCTTGCGGGCAGCCATAGATCACGATCGCCGGCTCACGGATCGGCTGTTCGTCGTCACCACGTCGAGCCGCGACCTTGTCACTTTGACGGGGGGCGAGCCATGAGCCGGTCAGCATGGGATGGGATCCAACGCAACGTCATCCTGATCGGTGACGCCCGGCTCCGGTTGGCGGAGCTGCCTGGCGGCTCGGTGGACTGCGTGGTGACCTCGCCGCCGTATTTCAATCTCCGTGACTACGGGACGCAAGGGCAGATCGGCTTGGAGGCCAATGTCGACGAGTGGGTCGATGAGCTCCGCCTGGTTATGCGGGGCATCGCCCGGGTGCTCAAACCTTCCGGCTCGGTGTGGCTCAACTTGGGGGACACCTACAGCCGCCGCGACCGCCACGGCGCACCTCCCAAGAGCCTGGTCCTTGGGCCGGAGCGTTTGGCACTCGCCCTCATCGCCGACGGTTGGACGATACGTAATAAAACCGTGTGGGCGAAGACCAACTCCATGCCCAGTCCCGTAAAGGACCGGCTGGCTTGCAGCTGGGAGGTTGTGTACCTCCTCGTCCGTAGTCGCTGGTACTTCTTCGATCTCGATGCCATCCGAATCCCTCACCGATCGAGAGGGCAGGCACGAAGACCGGCGAAGGCAACCCAGCGGCACTCCCTCCCTAATCGTCCAGCCTGGGCCGGGCCGCTAGCGGGCAACAACTCCGGTCTCGCCCGGATGAAGGCGCGGGGACTGGTTGGTCACCCCCTGGGCAAGAACCCGGGCGACGTGTGGTCCGTAGCGCCGTCGAGCTTTCGGGGGAGCCACCACGCCACCTTCCCGCCCGATCTCGTCGAGCGCCCTCTGCTGTCGACCTGCCCGGAAAGGGTCTGCACCCTATGCGGGGTGCCCTGGCGAAGGCGATCGGCCGCAACGGGCGGGGACAGCAGCGGCGAATTGCTTTCGTCGTGCAGATGCCATGCGGGCTCTCGCCCGGGCTTGGTCTTGGACCCGTTCTTCGGTGCCGGGACGGTCGGGCTGGTCGCCGAGCGGCTCGGACGGGATTGGGTCGGCATCGAGCTGAACCCGGCGTTCGCAGCGGTGGCTGAAGAGCGGATCTCGGCCGCCCGAATCACCGAGGCGAAGGCGGCTTGACCTGTCGAATAACGCGGTGGGGAGTGTGGATAGGTAACAGGAAGGGGGTGGGAATCAAGAAGGGGAAGAGAGCCCGGAGCGAGATCCGGTGGTCGAGTCCCGTATCTACGTGGCAAGCCTGAGCGACTACAACGCCGGGCGGTTGGTGGGAGTTTGGCTGGATGCCGCGGTGTCGTCAGACGTGCTGGCTGAGGGGGTGCAGGCGATGCTGGCGGGATCGCCGTCACTGGGCGCCGAGGAATGGGCCATCCATGACTACGAGGGCTTCGGGCCTCTCCGACTGAGTGAGTACGAGAACCTGGAGACGGTTTCTGCGGTGGCGCTCGGGATAGCCGAGCACGGTCCGGCCTTCGCCCACTGGGCCGCCTTGGTGGGGACCAGCGAGACCGAGGCACTTGGCCGTTTCGAGGACGCCTACTTGGGTCATGCCGACAGCATCGAGGACTATGCCGAGGGCCTCTTGGATGACCTGGGCTATTCGGAGATCATCAAAAGCTCGGTGCCCGACTTTCTCCAGCCCTACGTGAAGCTGGACGTTGAGGGGTTTGCCCGGGACCTGGAGCTGTCGGGCGACCTCACGGTGTCGGCCGGTGACGGTGGGGTGTACGTCTTCGAGGGGCATCTGTGAGAGTTCGTTGTGGAATGGTCAACAAAGTGATGCTTTCAGGCATTATTCCTGGTAGAATAGGTAACTTAACGAGGACTTTCTCCCATGAACCGGGAACAATCAAAGGCTTTGGGCGGCATTCTGCGTGGCAAGCGCCAGGCGCTGGGGTATTCCACTTACCAGCTAGCCGAAGCCGCGGGTGTGCAGCAGTCGACCGTCGTGCGCATCGAGCGCGGCGAGTTCGCCGCACCGCGTCCGGACAAGCTGGCCCGATTCGCCGACCTGCTGGGGCTCTCCCTGGCCGATGTGTTCGCCGTGGCCGGCTATCTGGTGCCGGGCGAGCTGCCCCACTTCGAGGCCTACTTGGCCGCCAAGTACCCGCGTCTCCCAGTGACTGCCCTCGCCGAGCTGCGTCGCCGCTTCGACGAGGTGCTTGCCCATCACGACCTGTCCATCGACTACCGCTTACCGCTAGCCAAGGAGCCCATCGGTGAGAACTCAGGAGGAGCCGCATGAACGCCCAGCCCAAGGTGGCGGAGGGCGAATGAAGCCTCCGCGCCCGGTTCTGGACGAAGAATCCAGGATCGCGCGCGGGCGGACATCGGTTAAACCAAGCGAAGCTGCGGGCGTGAAGCGGGCCGTTATCTACATCCGGGTGAGCACCAAAGCGCAAGCTCAGCGTGATGGCAATCCTGAGGGCTACTCGCTACCGACACAGCGAACCGCGTGCACCATGCGAGCCGACCACCTTGGTGCCGAGGTGGTCGACGAGTATGTCGACAAGGACACTGCCACGCGGGTCGACCAGCGACCGGCGATGCAGGCGATGATCGAGCGGGTGATGACTGAGAAGGACGTGGACTTCGTGATCGTCCATCAGCTCAGCCGTTTCGCCCGGAATCGGCTCGATGACGCATTGGTCACAGCGCAGCTGGAAGAGGCCGGAGCGATATTGGTGTCCTGCCTCGAGGGGATCGATCAGACGGCGTCTGGCCGCATGATGCAGGGCGTGCTCGCTGTGGTAAACGAATATCAGTCGCGCAACCAGAGCGACGACATCAAACGCAAGACCCTGCAGAAAGTCAAGGACGGTGGTACACCGTCGCTGGCTCCAATCGGTTACCTGAACATCCAGGGCGTCGATGGGAACCGTGACAAGCGATCCGTGATCGTCGACGAAGAACGAGCGCCTCTCATCACCTGGGCTTTTGAGGAGTATGCGACCGGCAAATGGTCGCTGAACTCCTTGCTCGAAGAGCTCACCGCTCGTGGACTGCGAACCCGACCCACAGCAACACGGTCAGCCAAGCCCCTGCACTTATCGCTGTTGCAGCGCATTCTGACCAAGCCTTACTACAAGGGTGTGGTCACGTTTCACGGTGTGGACTATCAGGGCAAGCACGAATCACTGGTCAGTGCCGAAGTGTTCGAGAAGGTCCAGGAGGTGCTGACGCTGCACAACCTGGCAGGGGAGCGGCACTGGCGCCACGAGCACTACCTCAAGGGCACCATCTACTGCGCCAAGTGCGGCGGTCGGCTTTCGCTTACCCATGCGACCGGTCGACGAGGCGGGAAATACGTGTATTTCTTCTGCCTCGGCCGCCGCCGCAACGGCGACGCCTGTTGGCAAAAGGCGCTCCAAGTCGACCTGGTCGAGCAGCTTGTCGAAGATTTTTGGCAATCAGTGCGCATGTCCCGATGCCGAGCTGAAGAACTGCGGTCTGTCCTTCGAGATGGACTTGCCAGTGCGCGGGCCGAGGCCGAGCTCGATCGAGGTATTCAGCAACGACGGATCCAGCAGCTAACCCACGAACGCAAGAAGCTGATGGATGCGTATTACGGCGGGGCGGTCCCGATGGACCTGATGCGATCCGAGCAAGACCGCATCGCCAACGACATGAAGGTCGCGGAACACCGCCTAGCCAACTCGGCAAGGGTATTCGATGAAGTCGAGGTGACCCTTGAACGGGCCATCCGCTGGGCTAGGAACCTACCGCAGGCCTACCGGTCTGCTGATAAGCACGGACGAAGGCGACTCAACCAGGCCGTCTTCAAGCGGCTGTGGGTCTTTGATGACGGCATCGCCGCTTACGAGTTCACGGACGGGCTGGAGATCCTGTTCGAGCGTGGTCCGGTTGTCGTCCCGGTGCCCCCGAGGGCGCATGGGGCCCAGGAACCACAGGAGCCGTACGTCCACCGCACAAAGTCAAACCCCGGTCGTTTTTTTGACCGGGGTTTGAACGTCGTACATCTGGTGGAGGTGGCGGGAATCGAACCCGCGTCCTCCGGCTTCTCAACGGGCCTTCTCCGAGCGCAGCCGGCAGCTGGATCTCGGGCCCTGCGCCGCCGCCGGCGAATTCGCAGGGCCCCAGCCGATCTTTGGTGTCCCCGGCGGCCAATCGGCCGAACCGCCCGGGTAAGCCCTACTGGATGACGCCCGTGACCGGCCCGTAGGACTGAGACCGGACGGACGGGCTACTTATTAAGCAGCCAGCGCGAGCTGAGGCTCGGCGTTTGTTTTTTTTCCCGGCTCTTTTACGTGGCTCCGGGGACCACGGCTCGCT
>DATGGF010000336.1:0-3885 GCA_035308625.1 Acidimicrobiales bacterium
ACATCGTCTGCAGGCCGTAGCGGCCGCCGGTGCGCTCGAGCTCCCCCAGCAGTGTGGCCATGAGACGCGCGCCCGAGCAGCCGGTGGGGTGGCCGATGGCGATCGCACCGCCGTTGGGATTGACCTTGGTCATGTCGGGCCGGAGCTCGCGCTGCCAGGCCAGCACCACCGAGGCGAATGCCTCGTTGATCTCGATCACGTCGAGGTCGTCGATTGTCATCTTGGCCTTGTCCAGGATCATGCGGGTGGCCGGGATGGGTGCGGTCAGCATGATCTGCGGGTCGTTCGCCGCCACCGCGAAGGTGTGGAAGCGGGCGCGGGGACGAAGCCCGAGCGCGCTCGCCTTCTCCTCGCTCATGACCAGCACGGCGGCGGCGCCGTCCGAGATCTGGGAAGAAGAGCCGGCGGTGACCTGACCGTCCTCGCTGAACGCCGGCTTCAGACCGGTCAGCTTTTCGAGGCTCGTGTCCCGGCGAACTCCCTCATCGAAGTCGAGTACGTCGCCACTGGGCTCGGCCTCGCCGTACACCTTCGCTGCGAGCGGGATCAGTTCGCGGGCGAAGCGGCCCTCGTCCTGTGCCCGTGCCGCTCGGCGGTGCGACTCCAATGCGAGCTCGTCCATGTCGAGGCGCGATGCACCCCAGCGCCGGGCGATCTCTTCGGCGCACTCACCTTGATGCACCAATGCGAAGCGCTCGAGGTAGCGCGGCCCGTAGGCCTCGCCCGGCCCGGGCTCGGTGGTCGAACCGATCGGCACACGCGACATGGACTCGATGCCGGCGCCGATGACGACATCCATCGCGCCCGACAGCACGGCCTGGGCAGCGAAGTGGATGGCCTGCTGGGCCGAGCCGCACTGTCGGTCGACGGTCGTGCCCGGCACGGTGTCGGGGAAGCCGGCGGCCAGGGCCGCGTTGCGGGCGATGTTCATGGCCTGCTCGCCCACCGTCATGGTGCACCCCATGACCACGTCCTCGACGATGGCCGGGTCGAGGTCGTTGCGGGCCATCAGGGCGGCCAAGGGCTCGGCGGCCAGGTCTACTGCGTGCCACCCGGACAGACGCCCGCCCCGCCGGCCGACAGGGGTGCGCACGGCATCGACGATCACGGCATTCGGCATGGCTCCATTGTCGCCGCTCCCGTTGCTACCCCGCTACCCGCCCCGTGTGCAGGACATCCCCCGGTGCCCGGGTGCCCGGGCACCGGTCGGCCAGGCCCGGTGGCGCAGACCCGCATCGGATCCCGGTCGGCCGCTACGTTTTGGGCCGAGCAAGGAGGTGGGGCTGATGCTCAAGATCCGTCAGCTCGGGTACGCCACGGGATTCGTCGTCGTGGGCCTGCTCGCTGGGGCCTGTAGCAGCACGACGACGAACACTGGCTCGAACTCGGGAACCTCGGCGCCGACGACAACCACAGAGGCGACGACCACCACGGCCAGCGGGGGAGGCGGAGGTGGAGGCTCGGCGACCATCAGCGGGGTGGTGTTCACGGGCACGCCGCAGTCGCCCACGGTCACCATCAACGGCTCAGGGTTCGGCTCGATGCCGGCGGCCAACCCCAACCACACGCCGGAGGGGACCCCGCAGCTCTGCCCGCTGCCACCTTCGGGCAACCAGGGCTACGACTACGGCACCAACCTCTACATCTTCGACACGCCACGGAACTGGGCCGGTGGCCGTTACCGCCCCGAGCTCAACGAACTCGACTGCGTCGGCCTGCTGATCTCGAAGTACACGCCGACCCAGGTCGTCTTCCAGTTCGGGTCCGCCTACGCCCAGTACCAGCAGCAGGACAACTACTTGCTGGCCGAGGGCGACGCCTTCCAGGCGGCCGTGAACGGCGCGACCTTCAGCGGGAACGTGCACTACACCTGATCGGCCCGACACACCGGCGAGCTGCCGTCTGGAAGCGGCCGGCCTCGTGTGTCAGATTCGTCGGCCCATGGAGATCCGCTTCGGCCCCGAGCAGGAGCGCCTGCGGGCCGAGGCGCGCCAGTGGCTCGATGCGCACGTGCCGCGTCCCGGGCGCGGCGGGCCGCTGCCGTCGCTCGACACGGCCGAGGGCTTCGAGGCTCACCGGGCCTGGGAGCGCACCATGTGCGAGGCGCGCTGGTCGGTCGTGTCGTGGCCCGAGGAGTACGGCGGGCGGGGTCTCGGGCTACTCGACTGGTTGGTCTTCGAGGAGGAGTACTACCGGGCGCAGGCGCCCACCCGGGTGGGCCAGAACGGGATCTTCCTCTGGCGCCCACGCTGTTCGAATTCGGTACCGATGAGCAGAAGGCGCGGTACCTGCCGCCCATGGCCTCGGGCGAGGAGATCTGGTGCCAGGGGTGGTCGGAGCCCGACGCCGGCAGTGACTTGGCCGCCATCCGCAGCCGGGCCGTCCGGGTCGACGGCGGCTTCGCCCTCAGTGGCCAGAAGACGTGGTGTTCGCGCGGCGCCTTCGCCGATTGGCTCTTCGGCCTCTTCCGCACCGACCCCGAAGCGGAGCGCCACCGGGGGCTCACCTACTTCCTCGTCCCCATGGACGCACCGGGGCTGACCGTTCGTCCCATTGCCCAGCTCGACGGAGAAACCGGATTCGCCGAGGTCTTCTTCGAAGACGTGTTCGTGCCCGACGCGCAGGTCCTCGGTGAGATGGACCGCGGTTGGGAGGTGGCCATGGCCACCGCCGGATCGGAGCGGGGCCTCTCGCTGCGCAGCCCGGCCCGCTACACCGAGGCGGCGGGCCGCCTGGTCTCGCTGTGGCGCTCGTGCCGGGAACGCGACCCGGCGCGCGCGGCGCGCCTGGCCGACTCCGTGGCCAAGGCGGTGATCGATGCCGAGGCCTACCGGCTCCACACGTACTTCACCGTCACCCGGGTCCTCGCCGGTGACCGCATCGGCGCCGAGGCATCGCTCAACAAGGTCTTCTGGTCCGAGACCGACCTGGCCATCCACGCCACCGCGCTCGAGCTTCTCGGCCCGGGCGCTGGCCTGCTCGACGACACCGGCCATCCGGGCCCATGGCTCGACGGGTTCCTCTTCGCCTTGGCCGGCCCCATCTACGCCGGCACGAACGAGATCCAGCGCAACGTGGTGGCCGAGCGGGTGCTCGGGATGCCGCGGGGCTGACGGAGCCGGAGCCGGGGGACCGAGGCCGACCAACGATGCAATTCGCCTTCGACGAGCAGCAGCTGGAGTTCAGGGCCCAGGTGCGGGCGCTGGCCGAGAAGCTGTGCCCGCCCGACGCGCTGCGCGCCTCGTGGGACACCCCGACCGGGTGGTCGCGCCCGCGCTGGAGCGAGCTGGCTGCGCTCGGGGTCAGCGCCATGACTGTTCCCGAGGCCGCCGGCGGGCTCGGGCTCGGCTACGTCGACCTGGTCCTCGTCCTGGAGGAAGCAGGACGTTCGGGTCTCCCCGAACCGATCCTCGACACGGTCGGTGTCGCCGTACCGCTCCTCCTCGCCGCCACCGGCCCAGGCGCCGAGGAGGCGCGCGCCACCTGGCTGCCACGGGTGGCCGACGGCACCGCCGTGATCGGCGTGGCCGAGCCGGATCAGCCGCTCTCCGTGCGCGCCGGCGTCGACCACGCCCTGGTGTGGCAGCACGGAGTGCTCACCGCCCTCGAACCCGAGGAGGCGACGCGCCAGGAGCGACGCACCGTCGACGGCGCCCAGCGCGGGTGGGAGCTCGACAGCGTGGCCCCGTCCGGCCAAGCGTTGGGCGAAGCGACCGAGGGTCGGGCGCTGGCCCGCATGGCCCTCGACCGTGGAGCCACTGGAGCGGCGGCCGTGCTCGTCGGGGTGGCCGACCGCATGCTCACCATGGCGGCCGACTACGCCCGCGAGCGCTCGCAGTTCGGCCGGGCCATCGGGTCGTTCCAGGCGGTGAAACACCACCTCGC
>DATGGF010000337.1:0-1931 GCA_035308625.1 Acidimicrobiales bacterium
GGTGCAGTTTCTTCGGCGTGCCCGCCTGGGTGCCATCGTTGTTGATCTGGGTGACCACGGACTGGCCCGAGATCACGTGGCCGAACAGCGAGTACGCGTTGTTGGGTGCTCCCTGCTGCACGGGGTTGTACGGCGCCACCAGCACGAAGAACTGGCTGCCGTTGGTGTTCGCCCCGGAGTTGGCCATGGCCACCTCGCCGGTGGTGTACCCGCCCGAGTTCGGCGGCAGGTTCTCGTCGGCGAACTGGTAGCCAGGCCCGCCCGTGCCGGTGCCGGTGGGGTCCCCGGACTGGTTCATGAACTGCGGGATCACCCGGTGGTACACGACGCAGTCGTAGAAGTGGTTCTCGGCCAGGAACACGAAGTTGTTGACCGTCTTGGGTGCGTCCTTGGAGTCGAGCGCGATGGTGAAGCTGCCTACGTCGGTCGTCACGGTGGCCGAGTAGTTCTTGGACGGGTCGATGATCATCGGCGGCGCGGCACTGAACTTCGGCTTCTTGAGCGGGGTGGTCGCCGTGAACGGCGTCGGGCAATTGGCGGAAGTGGTGTCCCCGGTCAGCGACACCGTGGTGGTCGTCGATGCCGCGTTCGGGGGCAGCGTCGTCGACGTAGAGGATGTGGTGGTGGTCGAGGTGGACTTGGCCGCCTTGGGCGAACCCCCGCCGGACACCAGTGCGTAGATGCCGACGGCCACACCGGCGAGCACGGCCACGGTAACCACTCGGCGGATGGTCGACCGGCGCCGCTTCTGGCGTTCCAGGGCGGCCGTACGGGCTTCACGGGCGGCGCGCTGGCGGGCTCGCTTGTCGCTGGGCATGGCCGGTCACCCTATCGCCCGGCTCCGGGGGGCCACCCATCACCCGCGACCTCATCAACGGCGGCCCGTCGCGTCGCGCCGGCCGTAGGGTGTCCGGAGGCCGGGTACCGTTGGACGGATGTCCCTGGTGGTCCAGAAATTCGGTGGCACGTCGGTTGGCGACGCCGACCGGATCCGGGCCGTAGCCGATCACGTGGCCCGCACTCATCGCCGGGGCGAGGGCGGTGTCGTCGTGGTTGTCAGCGCCATGGGCAAGACCACCGACGACCTGTTGCGCCTGGCCGACGACGTCAGCTCGGCCAAGCCGCCGCGTGAGCTCGACATGCTGCTCACCGCCGGGGAGCGGGTGTCCATGGCCCTGCTCGTCATGGCCCTGGCCGATCTCGGCATCGACGCGGTGTCGTTCACGGGGAGCCAGGCCGGCATCATCACCGACAGCACCCACACCCGGGCCAAGATCGTCGAGGTGCGCGGTGACCGCCTGCGCGAAGCGCTCGCCGGCGGGCGGGTCCCTGTCGTCGCCGGCTTCCAGGGTGTGTCCGGCGACCGGGACGTGACGACGCTGGGGCGGGGCGGCTCGGACACCACCGCGGTGGCGTTGGCGGCGGCGCTCGGAGCCGAGGCGTGCGAGATCTATACGGACGTGAGCGGGGTCTTCAGCGCCGATCCCCGCATCGTCCCCGAAGCGCATCGCATCCCCCAGCTCAGCTTCGAGGAGATGCTCGACATCGCCGCCAGCGGCGGTCGCGTGCTGGCGCTGCGATCGGTGGAATTCGCCCGAAACCATCACGTGCCGCTGCACGTCCGGTCCAGCTTCACCTGGGAGCCGGGCACCTGGATCGTCGAGGAGGACCCGACCATGGAGCAGGCCGTCGTCACTGCTGTCACCCACGACACGTCGGAGGCCAAGGTGACCGTGACCGGGGTCCCCGACCGCCCGGGCATCGCGGCCCGGCTGTTTCGAGCCTTGGCCGACCGCCACGTCAACGTGGACACCATCGTCCAGAACGTGTCGTCGCACGGGACGACCGACATCTCGTTCACGGTGCCCCGTGACGACCTGGACAGCGGTCTCGAGGTCACCCGGGCCCTGCTGCCCGAGATCGGCGCCGGG
>DATGGF010000338.1:0-2758 GCA_035308625.1 Acidimicrobiales bacterium
CATGCGACGTTCAACGTGCTCGGCTCCCTTGGCCTTGCACCCGAGTCCGAGCTCTGACCTCGCCAGCGCTCAATCCCCCAGAACCGGGCCAGGTAAAGGCGCCTCATCGTCCCATCCCCAGATTTGACGATGACACTGGCAGTTGCCGTTCATAAGGATGAAAAAGTGCCCGGACTCGCCCGATTCTTGCGGGGGATCCCATTGGTCGGGCTCATGGCCGGATGCGCACTTCTGGTGCTTACCTTCTGTGCTGTCAACCCGGCTTGTGGTCAGACAGGGGTCGGCGCCTGGAGCAACGTACAGCCACCGACGAGTCCACCGGGGAACTACTTGCCATCAATGGCAGATGACCCTGCGACAGGATCCGTCGTGCTGTTTGGCGGCGACACGCATGGCGCAGGCAGCCCCGTCGTCAACTCCACGTGGCAGTGGAATGGGCAGACCTGGAGCGAGTTGACGCCCGTCACCAGCCCTCCTCCGCGATACGGAGCGGCAATGGCGTTCGACTCAGCCACCAACCAGCTCGTTCTTTTCGGCGGCTACGACCCGACCGACTCGCCACTGAGCGACACGTGGATCTGGGATGGCACCAATTGGGCCAAAGCCGCGCCTCCGGCGAGCCCGGAAGCCCGGTGGGGTGCCTCGATGACTTACGACGCCGCCACACATGAACTCGTACTCTTCGGTGGCTGTTGCACGGGTGACTCTTTTTTGCAGGACACGTGGACATGGGACGGCACCACCTGGACTCAACTCAGTCCGTCGACGAGTCCGCCGCCCCGAGAGTTCGCGGCGTTCGGGTTTGATGCCACCGAGGGAACACCGGTTCTCTTCGGAGGTGACACCAACTCCGGCGGAACGGGCGTCCTGGGGGATACGTGGGTATGGACCGGCGACACCTGGTCCGAAGAATCCCCGGTCACGAGTCCGTCCGGTCGCGCCAGTGCTTCCTTAGCCGCGGACTCCAATGGGGCCTTGGTTCTGTTCGGAGGAACCAATGCCAGCTTTTCTGCCGCGTACTCCGATACGTGGGTCTGGACCGGCACCGACTGGCAACAGGAGGCACCATTGACGCCTCCGCCGGGGCGCTATGGCGAGGGCTTTGCCGCCGACTCGACCTCGGGGCAAGTGCTCCTCTTCGGGGGCCTGGACCAGGGTTCCGACTTTCTGGCCGACACCTGGTCATTTGCTGGCCAGACCGAACCCACCACCACGACGTCGACCACGACGAGCTCCACGGTCGCAGCGCCGTTGGCCTCGACGACGAGCACGGTGAGCGGGCCGTTGTCGAGGGCGTCGTCCTCTCTGGCATTCACCGGCACCGGCACCACTCTGCGGTGGACCGCTGTTCTCGGGATCTGCCTTGTTCTCTTGGCTCTTGTGCTCTTCGGGTTATCCGGACACCGGACGTTCCGGTCGGTTGGTCGGTGTCAACCGCCGCCGTGGAAGGAGTAGCCCAATGAGCAGGGACCAGCGGGGTTGGCGGGATCGCCTCCATTGAAGGCCCACCAGTCGCCAACGAGGTGGCGGTAGCACTCGTCCTCGAACGTTGCCGGGCCGATGTTTGTGTAGGCCAAGCCCTGCGTTCTCACCCCGACAAGGGTGAAGAGAACGAAGTTGACCCTCTTGCTTCCGAAGGCACCCACGTAGGTCGATGTGGCGCACTGATCGAATGGGGCGCTGAGGGGGCCGATACTCCCGGTCCGTACAACCTGGCACGGATCGAGAGGCACCCCGTCGACATTCTTTGGCCCTCGTTCGAGGTTCCCAAGAATCTGCTTCACCTGCGACGAGGAGCTCGACGAGGCCCAGGCCATCTGGAACGGAAGCGACAGCTCGAATGTCCAGATTCCGGTGAGTGCTGTGAGAAGAAAGACGGAAGCGGCGAACACGCCTGACCCGCCAAGTTCTCTGCATGCGAGTAGGACGATTCCACCGCCCGCGCCGATGGCGACGCCGACACCAACCACAATGCCGGTTGGAACGAGGACAGAGCCGCCAGGGACTGGTAGCACCAAGCTCAGCCAAACGAGGAAGGCGCCAACGAGCACCGCGGCAATCAAGAACCACCAGAGAGGGGTCCGACGATGGGTCGGACCGGGTAAGTCGGTTGACTCGGTCCACGGCGGCCCATCGAAAAGGTCCAAGGGCCCCGATTCCATTGCCGGAGTCTGCCTCAGCTCACGGGAATTGGAACGGAGTCCAGGTTCTTCCGCCGTCGGCCGTCGTCCACATCTCGTTGGCGGGGAAATCGACATGGCCGGCGCTAAGTGACTCGAACCCGAGTAGAGCCGAGGGATACGACGTGCCCTTGGTGGGTTGAGGAATCGTCGTCGTCCACGTTGCGCCCCAGTCGAGCGAGGTCTGGACACCTCCCTCGCTACCCACAGCGACGACATTCGAGCCACCGGGCAGCGCGATGGTCTCGATCCCTGAGCTGTGATCAGGCCCAGGGAGCTGCGGAACCGGGTGGATCGGCTCGAAGGTGGCACCTTCGTCGTGTGACACCGCCACGTCCTGCCGATATCCAGCGGACTGGGGTCCAATCTGTTGCGAGATGCAAACGGCCGCTAGGTCGGTGCCGCTGCCGGCGATGGTCGTGGATTGTCCAGGCTGGCCTTGGGGCGAGAAGACGGGGCTGTCCGTGGGGAGAAGGGCGCAGGGATCAGCGAGATGCACCCAATGGATGCCGGCATCGGTACTTCGCCAGAGTCCGGTGAGACCGCCTCTCAAGTAGACAAGGGAGCGCCCAACCATG
>DATGGF010000339.1:0-22471 GCA_035308625.1 Acidimicrobiales bacterium
CCCGACCTGTAGGTCGAGCGCGTTCTGGGTGAAGTCGATCGCGCCCGTGCCGGTGGCGGTGACCTCGTGCCCGGCCGTGCCGACCTCGAGATCGAGGCTCACGTGGGCGGTGCGGTCGGCCAGGGTGCTCTGCACCGAATCGACCACCGTTGCCTCGGCGCTGTTCGTCGTCCCGAGGACCACGACCAGGGTGGCCGACAGCGCCACCATCACCGCCACCCCGCCGGCCAGCATGATGAGCAGCGCGCGCGGCGGTCGCGTCGTGTGGGCCGGGCCTGTTCCCGGCTCGGTGGGATCCGACGTCGCCCCGGCAACGGGCCCCGAATTCACATCGGGGGACGCGACGTCTTCGTCCATGGACGAAGCGTAGAGAAACAGCGTGGTGAGCACATGGATCGAGTCGTGGCCAGCACGCGACGCGCCGACGCGGTGGGTCGTCCCTGCGTCAGCGGGGCTCGACGGCCCATCGGCCGGGATCGGCCGAGTCGGCGTCGGTCGGATCGGGCCCGAGCGCCCAGGCGCGCCGCCAGGGCGCGGCGTCCGGCCCCTGGGGAGACGGGGTGGTGCCGGCCGCGGCACGCCGTCGCGCCGTCCACCAGTCGGTGCGGGCCTCGTCGGCCATGGTGGCCAGCGCCGTCTCGATGCGGGTGCCGAACCGCCGGGCGTCCTCGCCTTCGTCGGGGGAGAGGGGCAGGCCGAAGCGCACCGTGGTGCGGCCCCGGCGCAGGCGGCGGGCATCCTTGGGCAGCACCCGCCAGGTGCCGTCGAGGTGCACGGGCACCACCGGACGGCCGCTGCGGACGGCCAGATATGCGGCGCCGCCGCGGAAGGGCTGGAACCATCCGTCGGGTGAGCGTCCACCCTCGGGGAAGATCACCAGGTTCCAGCCTTCGTCGAGCAGCGCGCCGGCCACGTCAGCCGAGCGGCGGTTCACCTTGTGGCGCTCGATCGGGATGGCGTTGAGCGCGCCGGCCCACATGTGCGCCTTCCAGCGTCGGTCGAAGAAGTGGTCGGCAGCCGCGGCCACCACGGTGCGATGGCGGAACCGCACTGGCAGCAGCGAGACCAGTAGTGGCGTGTCGACGTGGCTGGTGTGGTTGGCCACGAAGATGACGGGTGGCTCGACCAGTCGCATCAGGTCCTCGCCCCGCACCTCGGGAACGGCCACCAGGTGGGCGATGGGCCGGGTGATCGAGTCGACGACCATCGCCCGCGCCAGGCGTACGGGGTAACGCCGGGCCCATTCGGTGGCGTAGTCCGCGCCCAGCCGGCGTTCGGGGGGCTCCCGGCGCAGCGACGTGGGCCACGTGGGGGCGGTGAAAGGGAAGCCGCGGCCGCGGCTGCGCGCCAGAGCCCGAGTCGCGGCCGACATGGCGCCGCCTCGTCCGACCACCACCGAAGGGAGCCGGCGATCGCTCAACGGACGTCGGCCAGCGCCAGCGGCGGAGCGTGCAGGTGGGTGACGGTGGGCTCGCCCCCCACCACGTCACGGGCCATCTCCAGGGCGTCGGCCAGCGTGCTGGCCGGGGTGAACCCGAGCCGGCGCACGGCCGCCCGGTCTCCGCCGACCACGATCACCGCGCCTAGGTGGGCCAAGGCGTGCGCGCACCAGTACCACATGTAGAAGGGGTGCACGCCGTGGTAGGCGTTTCCCGTCCGGTAGAGGTGCACGTACCAGGGGTCGGTGGCGAAGGCCTCTTCGAACTTGCCCACCTCGACCGGGTCGGTCGTCTCGGTGAGGACCTGCTCGAAGAAGTCGATGTAGCTCGGGTGGTGGCCGGGGTGGAAGGCCCACGGGGTGGGGTGGCTCATGATGAGCACGCCACCCTGACGGACCAGGGGCTGGCCCCGGTAGAGATTGAAGAAGTACCCGAGCCCCAGACAGGCGACCAGGATCGGGTTCATGATCGAGTTCACGTTGTAGGGGCAGATGTAGGGGAGCCCCATGGTGAGGACGTCGGTCTGCCCGTCCACCTCCACCAGTTGCTGGGCGTAGACGTTCGCCGTGGTCTGGGCGTGCACGGCTTCGACCTCGCCGGCCTGCACCGAGGACATGCGGTGCGGGGCGCGGATCGAGTGGAAGATGCCCCGGGCCAGCTTGGCCGGTGTGCGGGCCAAGGCCTCCGACGTGGCCACGAAGGCGGCCCGGTCGCGCAGCGTCCACTCCCACTCGCGGCGCTGGAGGAACCGGAACTGCTCGGGGAAGGTGTCGGTGTTGAGCGTGGTCTCGATCTGGAAGACCTTCACGCCTGAGGCGGCGATGAGCCGGCCCATGCGCCAGTTCGACGAGTGCAGCTCCGAGTGCTCCTGGTCCATGAACGACCGGCTGTGCTGCATGGTCCGCGCGTTGTGGTGGTGACGCAGGCTCCGGTAGCTCGATAGCCCCGTGGCCACGCTCTTGTGGCCGCCGTCCATGGCGACCAGGTTGATGTTGACGTAGACGAGCAGGTCGGACTCGGCCGCCCTTTTGTTGATCTCCACGTCCTCGCCGAGGTCGGTGACCCCGAGGTGCACCAAGGCGGCCGGGTCCTCGGCGTCGTGCTGGAGCAGTCGCCCATGAGGGGCGAAGGCGTCGTAGACGCGCTCGCCCAGCGCGTGGCGCAGCTCGTCGTCGGTCATGCGGCGGTGCAGGGCCAGGGCGGCGATGAGCACCACGTCGTCCACACCGGCGTCGGCCGCCATGTCGAGCACCTGCTCGATGACGAGCTGGCGGACGTCGGGCCGGCGCATGGGGGGCAGGGGCAGCGACACGTCGTCGAAGGCGATGGTCAGGCGCATCCCCGGCCGCAACAGGGCGGGCAACGGCTCGCGGTCGCCGAGCGGGTGGGTGACCGCGTGGCGGATGGACGACACCGGATCGGCCAGCGCGTCGACGGGCTCGGGGGCGTACAGCACCCGGCTGCCCACGGGCAGGCGCTCGAGCCGGTATCCCTCGCCGTGCCAGAACAGCGTGGGCGGGGTCGAACGGTCGACCTCGAGGACGAAGCCGGGCCGTGGGCTCATGCGCCGTTTCCTTTCGGTGCTGTGGAGCTCGGGACTGTGCCGGTCCGTGTCGTACGGGTGGGACGTAGGTCGAAGACGATCTTGGTGGCGCCGCGCCGGCCGGCGGCTCCGGCGTGGGCCAGGGCCTCCTCGAAACGCTCGATGGGATACCGGGCCGACACCAGGCGGCCCAACCGGTGGGCGGCCACCACCTCCATGGCGATGGCGAAGGTGCGTCGCGGGCCGCTTGGCGTGCGCTCGGTGCCGTAGGCGTAGGCGCCGGCCAGCTGCACTTCGCGGTGCCAAAGGGGAGCGAGGTCGACCCGCAGTGTTCCGGGCATGCCGACGAGCACGACGCGGCCGCGGGGACGAACCATGGAAAGCGCCTGCGCCAGTGAGTCGGCGCTGCCCACGCAGTCGAGGACGACGTCGGCGCCTCCGGTGAGCTGTCCCGAGGTGACGAGCGACCGGGCGTGGCGTCGTACCGCCCGGGCCAGCTGGTCGGGCGGGACGACCACGTCGGCACCCATCTCCTCGGCCAGCCGTCGTTGTTCGGTGTGTTTGGCCCCGGCCAGCACCGTGCCGGGCTGGGTCAGGTGCCGGAGCGCAGCAATGGTGGTGAGCCCGAGCGTTCCCGCGCCGATGACGGCCACGGAATCCCCCGGCTCCACCCCGGCGCCCAGCGCGGCGTGGACGGCACACGCGGTCGGCTCGACCAGCACGGCCTCCTCGTCGCTCAGCGTGTCCGGAACGGCGTGGAGCTGGGAGACGTGGGCGACGAGGCCGGCGGCCGACCAGCCTCCACCGGTGTCGGTGCAGAAGCCGATCTGCAGTCCTGGGGCGAGATGGCCGAAGGCAATCCGTTCGCACCCGCCCACGCGTCCCTCGGCGCATGCGGCGCAAGGGGGTACCACGCGTCGGGCCAGGCATCCGAGCACCGGCTCGACCACGACGCGGGTCCCGGGCGCCAGTTCCACCGCTGCCCCCGATCCTTCTTCGACCACGCCGACCACTTCGTGACCGGGGACGAAGGGGAAGCTCACGATTTCCTCGAAGTAGCGCGAGCTGCGGCCGTCCAAGGTGGCGAGGTCAGAACCGCAGATGCCGGCCAGGACCGGGCGCACCCGGGCCCAGTCGGGTCCCGGGAGCTCGGGCTGTTCGACATCGCTCAGGCGCAGGGGCCCCACCGCCGCGCCCCGGCCCGAGCCGCCGAGCGAGGACACGAGGCGCGAGGCGGCGAAGCGCGGCACGTTGCGCTCGAAGACGAGACCTCTCACCGGTTGCTCCTCGAACGAACCGATGCACCGGCCGAGAGCTGGTCGACCAACCCTTCGAACCGGGCCCACCAGCGCGACACGCCTCGGTCCACCGGGCCCATCGGAAGCGGCGGCCGGGCGCCCCCTCCCGCCTTCTCCCACTGCTCGGTGTGCCAGCCGCGGCGGCGGGCGATGGCGGCCAGCTTGGCTTCGGGGTTGACGGCCACCGGGAAACCCACGCACTCGAGCAGGGGAAGGTCGGAGGCCGAGTCGGCGTAGGCCACGGCCTCACCCAGATCGAGGCCTTGACCGGCGGCGTACTCGGCCAGCATGAGGGCGCGCGCTTCGCCTGTAGGCGGGAGCTGGTCGAGCCGGCCGGTGAAGCGTCCCTCGTCATCGTGGCCGAGCGACGCGCACACGACTTCGTCGAACAGCGGGCGCAGGGGCTCGACCACGAAGTCGAGCGCCCCCGTGATGAGCACGGTCCGGTGCCCGAGCGCCTTGTGCGCCCGCACCCGGGCGATACCGGCGGGGAACGACTTGGCCAGCAGGAGGTGATGGAACAGTTCCATCGCATCGTGCCGTAGCAGCGCCGCGGGGGCGCCGTCGTAGCGGCGGTAGAAGGTGCGCAGGAAGTCGCTCCGGTCGCGCCGGTCGAGAGCGAGCAGGCTCGGTGCCTCGCGCAGGATGCGGGCGGTGAGCGCGGCCCGGTCCCCGACCGACAAGTGGCGGGTGGCCAGCCAGGCGTAGGACTCGACCACGTTGGAGGCCACCAACGTGTTCTCGAGGTCGAAGGCGGCCAGGTGCCGGTCGGGCGAGAGGATGGCGCGACGGGCCCGCTCGCTCCGGCTGGCCATGCCCGAACGGGCCGGCGTGGAGCGCACGCGGGCGTGCTCGGCCACCGACGGCAGGTGGATGTCGAACACGTAGTGCGTCCACGAGATGACGCCCGGGTCGAAGCAGAACGTCTCGCGGTCCTCAGGGGTGAGCCGGCCGAACAGACCGAGCAGCCGGTCGACCCGGAAGCGCGCCTCGGTCTCGGTGTAGGCGCCGTACAGCTCGACGTACGACAGCGCCCGCTCAGCCTGGCTGCGCCGCTCCTCCACCCGGGCGGCCAGATCGGCGCGGTCGCCGCGCACGGGAAGCGCACCGAGGACGCGCTCGGCGCCGCCGAGCAGAAGCGATGCCCGTTTGAGCTGTCGCTGCACCCGTCCATGCCCCGGGAAGGACCAGTCGGGCACCACGATGGGTTGGCCGTCGGAGTCGTAGACGGGATGTTCGGTGAACCACGACTGGACCATGCTCACCAGGTCGCCGTAGCGCAGCGGGTTGCGCACCCCCGACGCCACGTGGAACGCGACGGCACCGCCGGGGTCGGGCCCGGCCGCGGCCACCGCCACGATGGCGGCCACCACCATGTCCACCGGTATGACGTCGGTGACGCCTTCGGGGATGCCAGGGAACTCCTTCAACAAGCCCCGGGCGTAGGACACGATGATGGGCTCGGCCATGCGGAAGCCACGGATCCAGCCGGGAACCGGCTCGGCCAGCGCCGACTCGATGATCGAGGGCCGCACCACGGTGATGGGCACGCTCGACGCGTGGGCCGAGATCAGCGCCCGCTCGCCCAACGCCTTGGTGAAGGCGTAGGCGTCGGGCCAGCCGAGCGCCTGGGCGCGGTGGCTGCCGGCCTTCACCAACTGGCGCCGCACCCATTCGTCGCGCAGCTTCTCGGCACGCTCGGCGAGCAGGTGGGTGCCGGCGGCCCCGAGCTCACGCCGGGCGTCGCGGGTGAAGCGGGTCAGGTGCTCGGGTCGGCGCGACTCAGCCTGGAGATCGGCGCGCAACCGCCGGGCATACGACACCTCGGCGTCGATGTCGACCTCAGTGGTGACGGTGGTGTGGGTACGGGCGCGGGCGCCCGACTGCATGGCCTCGGTGGCGAGGGTCTCGGTGGCGTCACCCTGGTGGGTGCCCGCCACGTAGGCGGTCGACACCGTGACCAAGTGGGTGGGGGCGGCGCCGGGGTGGGCCGCGTGGCGCGCTTCGGCCACCGACGACACCGCGGCGGCCACCCGGCTGGGGCCGAGGAGGTTGACCTCCACCGCGGTGTCGAGCGGCGCGTCGAACGCGACCGTGGCGGCGGAATGGACGACCACGTCGCACGAGGCGAGCGCGGCGCGCCCTTCGTCGTCGAGCCCCAAGCCGTCGAGGCTCACGTCGCCCGCCACCGCGCCGAAGCGCGCTGACACTGTGGCCCCGAAGTCGTCGCCGAGCTCAGAACGCAAGCGGTCGAAGCAGTCGTTGCGGATGATCTCCCGTGCCGCCCGGGCCGGCGCGTCGAGCCGGCGGGTCGGGCGGACCAGGGCCACGATGGTGCAGCCGGGGACCGAGCGCAGGAGCCGTTCCACCAGCGCCGTCCCCAGGAAGCCGGTGGCACCGGTGACGAAGATGCGCTTGCCGGCCAGGGCCTCGGCGATCGGCGGCAGGGGAGCGGGGGCCGGGTCCGCGGGCGCGGCGGGTGGGGACGCCGTGGTCACCGACCCTGTCTAGCACGCGTGCCTACCATTTGGTAGACACGATGCCGGGGACCCGAAGGGGCCGGAGCCGGGGGAGGCGATGACGGGGGCGACGACAGCCGACCGGATCCTGGATGGGGCGCTGGCCTCGTTCGGCTCGCGGGGCTACGAGGCCACGTCCTTGGATGCCCTGGCCGAGGGGCTGGGCATGCGCAAACAGTCGATCCTGTACTGGTTCCCGTCCAAGGAGGCGCTGCTCGAGGCGCTGATCGACCGTTCGGCCGGGGAGCTGGCCGGCGCCCTAGAGGGTGCGCTGGCCGGTGCCGGCGAAGGCTGGGCCCGGGTCGAAGCGGTGGTGCGGTCGGTGTTCCGGGTGGCTGCACGGCGTCCCGAGTTGCTCGGTTTGGTACGTGAGGTCGGTCGCCTGGGGCCGCCGGCGGCGACGCGGCTGACGCTGGCGCTGGATCCGCTGGTCGGAAGGGCGTCCTCGTTCCTCGAGGCCGAGATGGACGCCGGGCACATGCGCCGTCACGAGCCGCGGCTGCTGCTGTTGGCCATCTACTCCACGGTGGTCGGGATGATCACCGAGGTGGACGTGCTGCGGGCGCTGGGGGAGGAACCCACGGCGCGCTCACTGGTGCGACGACGCCAGGAACTGCTCCGCCTGCTGCGCTCCGCCTTGCTGGTCGACGCGGACGGGCGAGGCTGACGGCGGCGCTCACCGCGTCGGTTGCGTCGACGAAGTCGTCGGGGCGGACGGGCGCGCCGCGGAGTCTGGCCTCGAGGGGTCGCTCGACCAGCCGGTGCAACAGGCCTGAGGCGGCGATGGTGACGAGCAGGCTCCCCAACCCCACGGCCAGAGCGCCGCGCACACCGAGGACCTGGTTGTCGAGATGGGCGGCCACCACGAGTACGGGCCAGTGCACCAGGTAGAAGGCGAACGACCAGACTCCGAGTGTCACCACGGCGCGACTACGCAGGATCGAGGGCGAACCGGCCACATCCGCCTGAGCCGCGGCCACGATGAGGACGGCGAACGGGACCAGCGTCACGGCCACCTGGCGCCACGAGTCGGGAACCCAGCCGGAGGCGCCATAGGCACCGACGGCGAGCAACCCGGCCACCGACAGGGGGATCCGGGGGAGGCGGCCGCCCAGGACCTCGAGCGCCAGGACGATGCCGATGACGAACTCGATGAGCCTCGTCGGGGGGAAGTAGTAGAGCAGCCACAAGCGGGTGCTCCCTTGGGCCGCGGGAGCGCATACGGCCGCCAGCACAGCCACGCTTGCCAGCCCGGTTGTCACCACCAACCAACGCTGCCGTGGCGATGCGGCGCGAAGGCGTGGATACACGAAGGGGAAGAGCAGATAGAAGAACAGCTCGCATCCGAGTGACCAGCTCGGGACGTTCATGGGCAGGTGGCCGCTGAACGAGGGCACCCACGGGGTGAGCAGAGCGAGGGAGGCCGCCGCCGGCCCGGCCGACGGCCGGGCGACCAGAGCGACCAGGATCACGCCCATGAGACCCCACGTCACGACGTGGAGCGGGCCGATGCGGGCGAGCCGCCGGCGCACGAAGGCAGCCGTGGTGTCGTCGGACCGGTGCGACCAGGTGAGGACGAAGCCACTCAGGACGAAGAAGAAGGAAACGCCGGTGGAGCCTTGGATGAAGGCCCGGCCGGCCGCCAGGTACGGCGAGCGGAAGTAGAAGATGCCTTCCAGGTGCACGGCGAAGACGACGAGTGCGGCGAAGAAGCGGAGCCCGGTGAGCGAGTCGAGGCGCGTCTCGGCCGGCCGCGATCGCATGGAGGAGGAACGCCGGGTCCTGCGACGGCTTGCGGGCTCCGGCCCGTGCCCCGCCCGCCTGTAGCTCGCGCCGGGAGACCGCCCCGGCCAGGGGTCAGTTACGCCCGGGCTTCGGCGGCGTGTAGCGCTTGCTGGCCGACGGGCCGGCCGGCTCCGGGGATTCCTTCGCCTCGCGTCGCTTGAATCCGCGGGGCGCGGTGCGATCGCCGCGGGCTTTTGCCGCCGCCTGCCGGGCGGCCGCCGGCCCGCCCTGCTTGGCCACGAGCGTCTTCTGGATCCGGTTGAAGCGGATGAAGAGCCACCCGGCCAGAACCCAGGCGGGGAGCAAGGTGATCAAGCCGCCGCCGTAGCCGGAGAAGAGCAGGGCGAAGATGGTGAAAGACCGCCGTCGCACCAGGGCGGACACGAGGACCAGCCCGGCGATGACCGCCGAGCCGATGCCGACGATGACGATGCTCGCCGGGTCGGCGTGGTTCTTGTGGTGCAGGGGTGGGTTGTTGTGGAGCGCCACCACGGTGAGGACGAGGTCGAGAGCGGCGAGCAGGGGCCCCACCAGCATGGGCAGTCCACGCTCGCGGTCGTCGAGGTACTTCATGGCGTGACGGAGCTCGGGAATGCTCATCGACGCGTAGGCGCTGTTGGCCGCGGCTGCGCCTCGTGACCGTGTCGCGCCGGCTCGGGTACCGCGGTTGCCCACGGTGCGCGTATCGGGGTCGAGCACGGCATCGGGCTGGACCACGTCGGTTCCGGTGTCCTTGGCCTCGCCGTCGCCGTCGCCGGCCCGGCGCGGGCTCTTCGCCGCCGGTGGCGCCGAAGCCCGGGCCCGAGAGGGCGTGGTGGCGCGCGGCCGTGCTTCGCGCTGCAGGTTGGGCAGCGCGGCCAGGATGCGTTGGCCGATGGTCAGCTTGGGGAGGACCTCGTCAGGCCCGTCACCCGGAGGCGGTGTCACCGCGCCAGGTTACCGGGTGCTGCTCACTACCCCGGGCCCGGCGGTGGCGTGCGCGACACGACGAGGCGCACCCCGAGGTTGTCCTCGGGATCGATCACGTCGAACGGCTCCTGGTCGGGCGTCACCCCGGCGAGCCCGGGGCGCGACGGCTCCCGGCGGCCGGGCTGGGCGAAGGCGAGGTGGTGGACGCGGCCGCGACGCCCACCCAGCCACGCCGCCAGCGCCTCGTTGCCTTTGCCGCCCGAACCGGCGGCGACCAACCGCACGGCCAGGGGGCCACCCCACCCGAGCGTGACCGATCGCCAGCCGCCTTCGGGTGAGTCGTCGCGGCGGAGCTCTCGGCCGCCGAGCAGCCCCGCGAACAGACGAAGCCCCTCGTCGAGGTCCGCCACTGCGTGCACGACGTGATCCAAGGTGGCGCGGTCCTGCGGACGTGCGGCGGGGAAGCCTTCGGGCGGCGGTGACTGCCACGATCCCGCTGCCTGCGCGAGTTGCACCACCACTCCCACGGCTTGGCGGGGATGGAGGAACGCCTCCTTCCACCCCGGGTCGGACAGGTCGACTGACACGGGGGTGAACCCGGCGTCGGTCGCGGCCTTCAAGGCGGCTTCAAGGTCGGGGACCTTGAAGGTGAGGTGGTGTGGGCCGGGCCCGTTCTGGTCGAGGAAGCGACGAAGGAACGGGTTGGCTTCGGCCTGCCACGGCTGCAGCACCTCGAGCCGGGCCTCGTTGGCGAAGCGGAGCTGGAAGGGGGCGAAGCCCACGTTCTGCCCACCCGATCCCCACTCGCCGCCCAGCTGGCCTACATAGCGCGGCCAGGCGTCGGACCAGGACTCCACGGCGACGGCGACATGGTCGAGGGCGACGTCGGAGAGCACCGGGGCATTATGCCCGGCCCCGTGCGTGTGTTCCGAAGCCGCGGCGGGCCGTGTCGCCGTGACTGTGCTACGCCAGGGACGTGGACTTCCGCCGCATCGCCGTGTCGGAGCTCGCGGCCGAGGTGCGGGCCGGCAAGGTGGCCGCCCGCGAGCTGATCGCTCACGCCCTGGAACGCATCGACACGCTGAACGGCGCGGTCAACGCGTTCGTGGCCGTCGACGGCGACGCGGCACTGGCCGCGGCGGCGGATATCGACGATCTGGTGGCCGCCGATCGCGACCCCGGTCCGTTGGCCGGGATCCCGATCGGCGTGAAGGACCTGGAGGACGCGGCCGGGTTCGTGACCACCGACGGTTCGGCTGTCTTCGCCGGCAACCCGCCCGCCGAGCACGACTCTCCTTTGGTGGCGCGGCTCAAGGCGGCTGGCTGTGTCGTCATCGGGAAGACCAACACACCCGAATTCGGATGGAAGGCCGACACGGACAACGTCACTTTCGGGCCCACGCACAACCCGTGGAACCTCGAGATGAGCCCGGGTGGTTCGTCGGGTGGTTCGGCGGCCGCGGTGGCCAGTGGCATGGTGCCTCTCGCCACCGGGTCCGACGGGGGCGGCTCGATCCGGATCCCCGCTTCGTGCTGCGGATTGAGCGGGATCAAGCCCTCACTCGGCCGCGTGCCGGGTGGGGGGCCGAAGCCACCGGACTGGCACCACCTGTCGACTCGGGGGCCGATGGCGCGCACTGTGGCCGACGTGGTGCACGCCCTCGACGTGGCCGTCGGTCCCGACCCGAGCGACCTGCGGTCGCTGCCCCGGCCCGAGGCGCGGTGGCCGGCGACGGGTGTCGACCCCGCGGTGCCGGTGAAGGTGGCGTGGTCGCCCACCCTGGGTTATGCGCAGGTCGACGACGAGGTCCGGGCCATCTGTGAGCGCGCCGTGCGGCAAGTGGAGGAGCTCGGCGCCGAGGTGGTCCAGATCGACACCGTGTTCGAGGAAGACCCGGTGCGTGACTGGCTCAACTTGGCCCTGGCCTACAACGCCCGGACGCTCGAGCCCTACCGGGGGACCGAGATCTGGGCTCAGGTGGATCCGCTCCTGGCCGCCTCGATCGATTGGGCCATGGAGAACCTGAGCGCCCTCGACGTGGTGAAGGCCGAGGACGCGTGTCACCGGCTCAACCTGCGCCTGGTCGAGCTGTTCCACGATTTCCGCTTGCTCCTGACGCCGACCTGCGCCGGGCCGCCTCCGCCCCGATCCCTTGGCGGGAGCGGCTTGATCAACGGCCGGGAAGAGGCCAACTGGGTTCAGCTCACCTATGGCTTCAACATGACGAGATCGCCGGCCGCCTCGGTGTGCGCCGGGCTCACCGCGGCCGGACTGCCGGTCGGCCTGCAACTTGTCGGCCCCCAGCACGCCGACCTCGTTGTGATCCGGTCTGCCGCCGCCATCGAACAGGCGATCGGGTTCGACCAGCTCGCTCCGATCGGCAGCTGAGCGCACCATGGGCTCTGGTCGGGAGGTCGACGAGGACGATCACGCGGCGGCCCGGCAGATCGCTGCCGCCGCGGCCGACACCTTGCTGGCGGTGCGGGCCGAGATGGGCTTCGCCGACGCCAAGGCGTTGAAGGATGCAGGGGACGCCCGAGCTGAAGCGCGCATCCAGGCCACGCTGGCGGAACTGCGGCCCGGCGAGGCGGTGTTGTCGGAGGAGTCGGCTGACGACCTGGCCCGCTTGCAGGCGCCCAGAGTGTGGGTGGTCGACCCGCTCGACGGCACCCGCGAGTTCTCCGAGGAGGGCCGCGACGATTTCGCTGTCCACGTGGCCTTGGTGGTCGATGAGGCACCAGTGTGTGGCGCAGTGGCGCTGCCGGCGCGGGGTGTCACGTACTCGACCGGAGCCCACAAGCCTTCTGCCCCAGACGGCCACTCGGGCCGGCCGCGGCTGGCCGTGAGCCGGACCCGTCCACCTGCCATCGTCGACGAATTGGCAACGCGGCTCGAAGCCGAGGTGGTGCCGATGGGCTCGGCGGGGGTGAAGGCCATCTCGGTGGTGACGGGGGAGGTCGACCTCTATGTCCATGCCGGCGGACAGTACGAGTGGGACTCGGCCGCGCCGGTGGCGGTCGCCTTGGCCTCAGGACTGCACGCATCGAGGATCGACGGGTCGCCCCTCCGGTACAACCAGGCCAATCCCTGGCTTCCCGATTTGGTCGTGTGCCGGGTCGAGCTGGCCGAGGATGTGCTCGCTCTGTTGTCGGAGCTCCCGGTCTGAGGATCGGGGCTCTCCGAGGCGCACTACCATCGAGAGACCCGGGGCGCATGGCTCAGCCCGGTTAGAGCGCCGCCTTCACACGGCGGAGGTCACAGGTTCAAATCCTGTTGCGCCCACTGTCTGTCCCTGACCCGATTTGTGGACCAGGGCCCGTGTCAGGATGACCACATGCACCGCGCGTGCTTGGCCCTGTTGCTGACCGTGTCGGTCGCCGTAGGTGCGTGCGGAAAGGGAAGTCCCGGCGGGTCGGCGACGGCGGCGCCGACCGATCCGGCTCCCGCCGGGCTGAGGGCGGCCGCGGTGGCGTGGTCCGATGCGTTTCTCACCGGATCCGTGGCCGACATCGAGAGCATGGAAGGCGCCAGCTGCCGGGCACATGTGAGCGCGCAAGTGGGAGCTCCGTACCTACGCAGCATCAGGGCGGCCATGGAGCGCTTCCTTGGTCGCCCGCTGGAGTCGATCCACCCAGTCGGCGTCGAGCTGAGGAATGTCCGAGCGCATACCGGAGATGCGCAGGTGGAATACAACCTGCCGGCCGGCTTGGCGGGCAACGACAACTGGGTGACATACCGATATGAGGACGGCCAGTGGCGGGAGACGAATTGTCACGCCCCGATCGGGGGAGAGTCGGTCAGTTCGTCTTCGTCAACGTCTGGCCGGGGCTAAGGAGAAGGGCCGGGCAGCCCATGGAAGAGCAGATAGAGGTCCTTCTTGATGGTCGTTCCGGCCGCAACCTCCACCAGGTTGGCCGACACGTCGCCCGCCGGCGGAGAGGTCCCGGGCTCCAGGACATAGCGGCCGGGATGCAGCGTCATCCGGTACGTCCCGATGGCGACCGGGGGGCTGTCGGGGCCGAAGGCGATCCATCCGCCTCGTCTCTTCAAGGTTGTCGCCGCCATCTGTTGCTGGCGGCGCCAGGCCACGACGCTCCGGTATGCGCTGAGGGAGACTGGGCCAGCTAGGCCGGGACCGAGGCGACCGGCGAGGTAGACCGTCCCCGTCACCGTGCCGGTGGTCGGACCCGGGGCGCCACATCCGCTCAACGTGCCCGCCGCCAGGGCGAGCGCGACGGCCACCGAGGTCACGCGGACTCGCATCACCCGACGACGATCCACCCTGCGTTCGGGAGCTTGAACCCCGGCATCCCAGCGACGTCGTGACGCGACGCTCGTTGGGCCGCCGCCACAGGTGTCGGGGCGCCTCCGGTGTCGCTCGCCAAACTCAGTTCGAAGAGCTCGGAGCTCTGCGCGCAGTGGAGCACGGCGAGGGCCGAGGTCTGCGAGGTGCACCCGGAGAGCGCGGCGGTACCGGCCAGGATGACCAGAACCAGCGGTAGCCGGCGACCGGACGTAGAGGGAGAGCGTGACACGCCCAGACCCGGCCCTGCAGGTCATGGCCGACGGCCGGGCGCGAGCGGTGTCAGTCGAGGAGCCGTGCCCGGTAGGTGTCGCAGCGGAACGCGATGTCAATGGTGGTGTCGCCCTCGATGCCGACCACGTCACGGAGCAATCGCCGAGCCGTGTCGAGAAGGTGCTCCCGTTCGGCCGGCTCCATCAGGATCACCCAGCTGAAGGTCCCGAGCAGCCCGACCAGGTCGTCCGCGGTGAGCGCCATGTCCCACCGGAAGATCTCGAGCTCGGGCTGGCGGAATGGCAGTCCCTCGGGAATTCGCAGGACCTGGTCGACCGGTCGGTCCCGCTCGGCCAAGGCGGCCAGGGTCTCCGAAGTCCCGGCGCCGCCTGCCCCTGACAGCAGCTCCCGGGCCTGCATGATGAAAGGGCTCTCGGGATCGGGCCCGCTCCACAGGGCCGCGAGCAGTCCACCGGGCTTGAGCACCCGGGCCACCTCTCCGAGCGCGGGGACAACATCCACCCAGTGCCACGAGGACGACGCGATCACCGCGTCGGCGCTGCGGTCGGGCAGTGGCATCGACTCGCCCTTCCCCTCCACGGCCGTGATCCCGGCGACCTCGGCCATGAGGACGGCCCGCATACGCTCGTCGGGCTCTACCGCGATGACGGTGCCGGCGTGGCCGACCAGCAAACGGGTAAGCGCGCCGGTGCCCGCGCCCAGATCCACCACCGTGTCGACGGCCGTGGGGATCAGCCAGGTGACAGCTTCGGCGGGCGGGCCCGGCCGATAGCGCTCGTAGTGGCCGGCCACATGGCCGAAGCTGCTCGACCGGGCCGCCTTCGTTTCCGCGGAGATGCCGGCGTCGGGCTCAGAGATCATTGTCCGCACCGTAGCGGCCGAGCGGCGGCGCCCCTGAACGGCGCCGACCCAAGCGGCGCTGTCAGTGGGCGATGCCGGGGTACAGCAACGTGCCCCGGTGGGCCGTCCCCAGTCCGGTCGGCGAACTGGCGCCCGAGTTCCACACACTCACGTCGAAGACGTCACCCTCACTGACGACATTGCACCCGGACCCGTACGAACCGCCGAATCCGGCGATGACGATCTTGGTGTCGCTCCACTGCACAAAACGCAGCGTCACCGCGTCGGCCGCCCGGGTGCCGAAGTAGCTCCCGCCGGCGGTCAGTGCTGAGGCGCCACCGCAGTGCACCTCGGGATCGGCGAGGTAGAACTGGTCGAGGTCCCCCACGAAGGGCAGGGGACGCGGGGCCGCCCCGAAGCCGTGGCCCGTCACCGCGATGCGCAGCGACGGGAGATGGCCGAGGGACGAGGCTCCCACCGCGTTCACCACCGGCGTGCCCACGGCTGCGCCGGGGACGTTTCCTCCCCAGCTAGCTCCCAGGCCGGTGAGACCGTTCTGCAGGACGAGGAACACGCTGTCGCCGGGATTGAGGCCGACTCCGGTGACCCGGACTTCGCTCGACGTCCACACCGCATACGTCAGCGTGTTGGTGTCACCGCTGTATCCCCATTGGCCGGCGCCAGGGAGGCCGAGCTGGTCGTTGTCCTGGATGTGGAAGTTGGCCACATCGCCGGTGAAGGGCAAAGGCACCGTGGACGATCCGAAGAGGTGCCCCATCACGGTCACGGTGTAGTTACCGGCCGTGCCAGTGATGCTGACCGAGGAGATGTGGGGGAATCTCGGCCGAGCCGAAGCCGCTTTGGGGACGAGCAGGAGCCCGGTGGCGGCGATCGCGCATGCCAGGCTCAGGTGAACAGAAAGACGCGAACGCTTCATGGGTGGACCCCCCGTCCCCGGCGACACGGTAGTCGTCGACCGTGACATACGGGTGGGCCGCAACGATGTTCAGTGCTTAGCGACTCGAACTGCCACCGGTCGTCACCGGGAGCCACCGGAGAGTGATCGTGCCACCGGAGAGTGATCGTTGGCCGGAACCGATCACGCCTCGCGGATGTAGCCCCGGCCCATCTGGCAGTGCGGTCCACCCCAGTGCTCGACGATCTGCCCGTCCCGCAGCCGCAAGATGGCGGTGCCGTTGATGACAACAGGCTTGCCCGTGGGCTCGACGTCGAAGAATGCAGCACCGTTGTGGGTGCCCCGCACGGTCCAGTTGGAGACGATGAGATCACCGGACTCGATGAGCAGGTCGACGCTGAAGGTCATGTCGGGGAGCGCGGCGCGCACCGCCTTCCACCACTGCTGCTCGTCCCCCCGGACGTCGGTGCCCACCCGATCGGGGCTCACCCGTTCGGCTACATGGGTGTGGAAGTCCTCGGAGAAGAACTCGAAGACGGCCTCGCTGTCGCCGGTCTGCATGGCCTGGCTGTACTTCCCGAGCAGTCGGAGGTTGTCGGACATGGGCACTTTCCTCCCGGCGTCATACCGATCCGGCCGCCGACCCTACACAGCCGGCCGGGTCAAAGGTCGAGCGTGGGGCCGGCCGGATCGAAGCCGGCCCGGCGCAGCGCCTTGGCTTTCGTGCGCAGCAGTACGTCGCGGGGGCTCACGCAGATGCGCTCGACGATGCCGGCGGCCGCCGCCGTCAGGTTGTCAGGACCCACCACGGCACTCACGAGATGGACGTCGAGGGAATCCTGGGCGCTCAGCTCGCGCCCGCCCATCGTCAGATCTCGGGCCACCGCGCCACCTACCAACTCGGCCAGCGGCCCGTAGACCACATCGCCGAAGGAGCGTTCGGGGTGGGAGAAGCGGGCCGTATCGGCCACCACACGGATGTCGCACATCACGGCCAGGTCGAAACCGCCGGCGATAGCCGGTCCGTTCACGGCGGCGACCAAGGGCAAGGCGAACGTCAGCACCGTGCGGTGGAACCGGTCGCTCGAAGCCCACAGGGCGCGGTTGAACTCCGCATCGCTCGCGGCGCGATCGAACTCCTTCAGGTCGAAGCCGGCCGAGAAGACCGGGCCGGCCCCGGTTATCACGGCACACTTGACCGACTCGTCCCCGGCCAGGTCGTCCAGCGCGTCGCTCACCGCATCGCGCAGCGATACGGACAGGGCATTGCGGCGATCGGGCCGGTTGAGGGTCAGCACCGCGTGCTGCTCGCCTCGGGTAATCACGAGCTCGTCAGTTCCGCTCATGGGCCCGGAGTCTCGCGCACGCAGTCGCCGGCGATCATCGTCAGGCCTTCGGCCATTGGGCGACGCCGCCCACGGCTCCCGCCTACGCTCCGAGTGGCGACTTGCGCACGACGGGACACGAGGAGGTCGGCATGGCCAAGTACCTGCTGCAGGTTTCCTTCACCCTCGACGGCATCCGGGGTGTTGGCGCGCAAGGAGGCTCGGCCCGCCGGGACGCGGCCGAGGAGGCGATACAGAGTGTGGGCGGGAAGCTCGAGGCGTTCTACTTCGCCTTCGGTGAGACCGACGTGTTCGTCGTGGCCGACCTGCCCGACAACAAGAGTGCTGCCGCCCTGGTCCTCCATGTCACCGCGGCGGGAGGTGCGAGTGTCCGGACTGTTCCCCTTCTGACCCCGCAGGAGATCGACGCGGCTGTGGCGCAGCCGGTGGCCTACCGGCCGCCGGGGACCTGACCTGGGAGTGTCCGGAAACCGCCGGACCATCGCCGCCCACCCGGCGGGTCGCCGCCTAGGGTGGCGTCGAGCCGACAGGGGACCGGCCGCGGCGGGATGTTCGTCTCGGCCGGCTAGGCCCCAGGGCTCGGCCGGCGATCTCCGGGGCAGTCGGAGAAGAAGGCGAGGGGCTGTGACGAGCAGCGTGGTGCGCAGGGGTTGGACCCACCAGCGTCATCATCGGCTGTCGCGAACGACGACGACGTTGGTCGGGGGCATTGACTCGTCGAGAGGTGGTTGGGTTCTTATTACGACTCCCGTCGTCCCCGGGGGCCGGAGCATCGTGCAGGTCGTCCCCGACCTCTCCGAGATCGTGTCGCTCCTCGACGCGCGCTGGGTCTCAGCCGTGGGCATCACCATCCCCATCGGTCTGCCGGCGTCACGGCCCCGACTGTGCGACCTGAAGGCCCGCGAAATGGCCGGCCCTCGGGCCACGGCCATTTTCCCGGCCCCGTTGCGGTGCACGCTGGGCTCAGCCAGCTTCGAGGAGGCCAGCTCGCGCACCAAGGAAGCGTCGGGCAAGACGATGTCGAGGCAGACCTTCGCCAATCTGCTGCGCATCGAAGCCGTCGACCGGCTGATGGTGCCCGAGCGCCAGCGCTATCTCATCGAGGTGCACCCGGAGGTGAGCTTCGCCGCGCTGGTAGGCCGGCCCATGGCGAACCCCAAGACCGTGTCGCAGGGCCGGCTGGAGCGCCTGGGAGCGCTCAGTCGCGCCTTCCCCGACATCGCCGAGCACATTCGCCAACGGGATCGGCTTGTTCAGCCCGACGACATCCTCGATGCCTTCGTCGCCGCGTGGAGCGCGCGCCGCTTCGTCACCGGCAACAGCACCCGGCTCGGGGGAGAACTCGACGAACGGGGACTGCGCATGGAGATCATCGCCTGACGACCCGACTCACGGCCTGACCTCCCGGCGAGGATCAGGCCGCGTCGCCGTGCCGGTCCTCGACTCTCTCCGGTCTCGGTTGCGAGGCCAGCCGTTCCTTGTCGAGCAGTCGCTCGACGTCACGCAGCCAGGCGTCAAGGGACGCGCGAGGAACCCGTCGTGCCATGTGAACCTCCCATCGACCGTGGCATTCGCACCTTGCCGAGGCAGGTTGCGCCGGGGTCGTAGGGCCACGTCCCTCACCCGGGTCTGGATGGAACTCGCCTTCAGCATATCGTGCCCGTGCCGGCGTTCCGGCATACGGCCGCAGGCCCGTACCGGTACGCCGACCGGGCCGGCCCGGACCCAGGGGGTCGACACGTGCTCATCATCGAGGGATCGCTCACCTTCGACGACAAGGACCGCTCCGACGTCATCGCCAGCCTCAGGGAGGTCACCGAGCTCAGTCGGCGAGATGGTGGTTGCGTCCAGTACTGGTGGGCGGAGGACCTGGAACGACCCAACACGTTCCGGTTCTTCGAGTGCTGGGAGTCACAAGATGCGTTCGACGCGCATGTCGGCCAGCCACACGAAACCGCCTTCGGCGAGCGGAACCTCCACCGCATGGTGGGGGCCACCGCCACCATGTACGACGCCACCGCGCACAATCAGACGCGTAATTAACGCGCACAATCAGACGCGTAATTAAGCAGTGTCGCCGAGGAGGCAGTCAACACGTGTGGCGACGCGCACCCATTGTGCTGACACGGTCGTCACGTATGACGCCGGCGTCATGATGACGTCGCCGTCATGTTTGACGTGTTCGTCACACTGAGGGCGCGTCACGTTACTGCTGGGTTCTTTTCATCGCGCTTTCGTCGTGCATACTTACGGCAGTCGGATGTGTCTGCACCGGCAACCGGACACATCTGGACCGTCAGGGGGGCTGCTGACGTCACCCTCGGTTTGGGGGGACACGTCGTCGACGACGTGCCGAGGGTGGCCCCCCTGGCGGAACCTTTCTTCTTCACCCGATACGCTCGTGGCGCCGTGGGCTGTCTCCTCTTCGTCTTCCTCGCGTTGGCGGTGGCCTTCGCCGGCATCGGCTTCGCTGTGCATCTCCTGTGGGTCGTCGCCCTCGTCTTCTTCGTGTGTTGGCTCGCCGGTTACGCCTTCGCCCGTGGCCAACGTCGCGCCTGGCGCCGCCGCCCCCGCTGAAACCACCCGGCCGGGCACACCCCGTGCGGGGCGAGCCCCTTCGGCCAGCGATTCCGAGGCAGGTGGTATCGCCCTGGCAGCCTCGGGCGGCCACCGTCTAGGGTGCGCACGCGGCGTGTGGGGGAACGCACGCGTTCAGTGGGGAAGCGGGGGGCTTTCGGTGGACAAGGTTCGTGTCGGCATCGTCGGGCTGGGCAACATCAGCCCCCTGAATGTTCCCGGTTACCTGGAACATCCTCAGTGCGAGGTCGTGGCCGTGTGCGACGCCCGGTTGGAACGGGCCAAGGACATGGCCGCCAAGTGGCAAGTACCGAAGGCCTATGGCGCCCTGGAGCAGCTGCTGGCCGACGACCAGGTCGACGCCGTGGAGATCCTCACCCCCACCTTCATGCACGCCGAGCACGTCATGGCTGCGGCCCAGGCGGGCAAGCACATCTCGTGCCAGAAGCCCATCGGCAACTCGGTGGCCGAAGCCCGGCAGATGGTCAAAGCGTGCGCCGATGCCGGGGTCACCTTCAGGGTCACGGAGAACTGCTGCTACTACCCACCGCTGGTGCGGGCCAAGCAACTCGTGGCCGACGGCGCCATCGGCCGGCCCACCGTGCTCCGGATCAAAACGGTGGTGGGGCACACCGAGTCGGAATTCCAGGCCACGCAGGATCCCGAGGGCTACTTCTGGCGATTCGACGCCCGCAGCCCCGGCGGTCACCTGTTCGACGATGTCATGCACAAGTACGCCATGGCCCTGTGGCTCCTGGACGAGGACGTGACGAGCGTCCAGTCCGTCGTGCGCAAGGGCAGGCTCTTCTTCGAGGCGCCGATGGTGGCGCTCATGGAATACGGCCGCCAGGACCTCCTCGGGATGATGGAGGTGGCCCATGCTCCGGGCATGTTCATCGAGAGCGACTGGTTCGGGGCCGACGAGTTCTTCGAGATCCAGGGCACCGACGGCTACATCTGGGTGACGAGGCTCTCGGGCCGGTTGTACGACCTGCCGCCGCTGGTGGTCCGCAGCGGGCGCACCGACACCTTGGTGCGGGACATCGACGACCGCTACGACATGAGCTTCCGGCGGGCGGCGGCCGCCTTCGTCGACGGCTTGCTGGCCGGCACCCAACCCGACCTGGCGCCGGACGTGGCCCTGAAGGCGCTGCAGCTGGCCTTTGCCGTCTACCTGGCGTCCAACGAACACCGGCCGGTGGACCCGCGGACGATCGAAGGAGCGGTGTCGCCCCCGTGGTGGCCGAAGAAGCCGTCGGAGCTGCTCGAGGACGCGTATTCCCTGGGCCTGGTCCCCGACGACATCGAGATCCCCGAGGGCATCGGCCTGGCCGAGCAGTTCGGCACCGATCGCCGCTGACGCGACGGAACCCGGCGGCCGCGAGCTGGTCCGCCCACCCGTCAGGGTGCCTGCAGCACCTCGGCCACGTCGGTGAACGTGCCGGTCCGCGCCGACCGGTAGGCCGCCTCCACCAGTACGTGGGCCAGCAGGGCATCGGCGAAGCCGGGTGTGGCGCTGCGCCCGTCGCGTATTGCATGGGCCCAGGCCCGGGCGGCCACATACGTATAGAAGAGGAAGTCGGTTCGTTCGATCCCGAGCGAGCGGAAATGCGCAGACCGCAGCTGTTCCAGGTCCAGGCGCTCGAGCGGTTGTCCGGCTCGCTGGATCTGGAAGCTGTCCTCGTCGGCGCCGACGATGAAGTCGTTGGTGGTCTCTACGGCGGCCTGCTCGAAGAACACCTCGAGCCGGCGCTCTTCGCGACCCCGTACGCCGTTGAACACGGTGAGGAGCGTGCCGACGACGCCTGACTCGTGTTCGATGGTCAGGGCGGCCACGTCCTCCACGTCGTAACCGAAGACGGCCCGCTGAGTGGCGAACACCCGGGTGGGCGGACCGAAGAGGAAACAGAGGACGTCGGCCGCGTGGATCGAATGCTCGAGCAAGGCGCCGCCCCCGGCCTGGGCGAGGTCCGACCGCCATGAGCTGTGCCCCGGCATGACCGCCCCCGTGGGCCAGAACTGGTCCTCTCGGACGGTGTACCCCATGACGCGGCCCAGCTCCTCGGACGACACCAGATGACGGAGGTGGTGCACGATGGGATGGAACCGTTGGTGGAACCCGACCTGGGCGGTGAGCCCGGAGGCCTGCACGGCGTCGGCCAGGGCGCGCACCTCGGCGAAGGTGGGCGCCAGGGGCTTCTCGCACAGCAGCGGCTTGCCCGCAGCGAGCGCGGCCATCACCAGCTCCGGGTGGGCCTTGGTGGGGGTGGCGATGAGCACGGCCTCCACATCCGGGTCGTGGATCACGGCGAGCGGGTCGGCCGTCATGTATCCGAAGCGGCAGTTTCGGTTGGCCGCTTTGCGGGCCGGCTCGGAAGGATCGGCCACGGCTACTGCGGTGATGTCCCCGTCCTCGACCACCAGTCGCAGGCTGTCGGCGTGGATCTGGTCGATCACCCCGCATCCCACCAGTCCGACACCTATCGGACGTGTCATCTGAGTGCCCCCTCTCCCCGGTGCGCCATCTCTAGCGCGTGGGAGGGGGCCGGCCGCAATCAGACGAGTCCGAGTGCCCCGGCGAGCTGGCGGTACAGCTCCAGGGGGAACCGGTCCATGGGCGCCACCACCTGCACACAGACGTGGTCGGCCCCGGCGTCGTGATGCTCGGTCACCCGGGCCGCCACCGCGCCGGCGTCGCCGTGCGCCACCACCGCGTCGAGGAGACGATCACTCCCGCCTCCCGACAGGTCGTCGTCGCCGA
>DATGGF010000340.1:0-5378 GCA_035308625.1 Acidimicrobiales bacterium
TTCCTTGGCGGGGGCAGAACCCGCGGGCGGGGCAAACCCCGAGGTGAGGGGCTCGGTGGAGGTGCCGGCGGCGCCGGCCACGATCTGGAGGAACCGCTCGGGGATCAGCTCGATGAAGATCCCCTCGGCTTCGGCAAGCAGGAGGTCCCCGTGGGAGATGGTGCCCCGCGCGGTGATCTTGCGGCCCTGGCGGCCCAGGCATGCGGCCTCGAGGTGGAGCGTCGTCCGCAAAGGCGTCGGCTTTCGGTAACGGATGGTGAGGGTGCCGGTCATGGCCGGGCACCCGGCCACGATGTTGGCGGCCCCGAGGAGCTCGTCGAACACCATGGCGATGACCCCCCCGTGGACGCAGGTGGGCGGGCCTTCGTAGGGGTAGTCGAAGAAAGCCGTCCCGCGGAGCCCCCCGCTGTGGGCCTCCACGACGACCGGGGGGGCGATCGGGTTGGCAAATCCGATCACGGGGCTGGTCGGGAAGAAGTGCTGCGGGTCTCCGGCGGGATCGGGCTGCGATCGAGCGCGACGGCCCGGCCCTGCCTCTTCCTCGAGCCGGTCGGCGATGGCCGACAGCTCCCCGGCCACCAAAGTGAGGAGGGAGTCGCTCAAGGGGCGTCCGATGCTGGCCGAGGTGATCCGCCGCTGTGCATCGGCCAGAGCCACCCTCGGATCGGCACCGGGCGCCACTTCGCCGGCCCCGGCGGGCGGTCGGGGCCCCACCACCGGTTCGCCCCGGGCGGAGATCCCGAAGTCGGATACCCCGGAAGCCTCGTCGTCGAGGTCCTGGTCGTCGGCCGGGCTCATGGACCCGGGCGCCGGCTCACCGGCGGACGAATTTGGGTGGCCGCTTCTCGGCGAAGGCGCGCGGGCCCTCGGCCGCGTCCTCGGTGCCGAAGATGGGCATGCCGATCTCGAGCTCGATCTTCAGCGCCTCGTCCTCGGGCAGACCTTCGGTCTCCCGGACGGATCGCTTGATCGCCTCCACGGCCAGCGGGCCGTTGGCACAGATCACCTCGGCGATCGACACGGCCTCGTCCAGGGCGCTGCCGTCTGGAACAACCCGACCGATGAGGCCAACCCGCAGTGCCTCCTCCGCGCTCACCTCCCGAGCGGTGAGCAGGAGGTCCATGGCCACAGTGAAGGGGATCTGCCGGCGGAGTCGAACCGTCGACCCGCCGAGCGGGAAGAGCCCGCGGCGAGCTTCGAACACCCCGAACTTGGCCCCCGCCCCGGCCACCCGGATGTCGGTGGCCTGGAGGATCTCGGTGCCGCCGGCCACCGCCCATCCCTCGACCGCCGCGATCAGGGGCTTGCGCAGGTGGTAGTGGCGGAGCAGTGCCTTCCAGTGCAGGTCCGGGTCGCGTTCCATGCGGGGCCGGTATTGCTCAGCCGACGGGTCGGACATCGACTTCAGGTCCATCCCCGAACAGAACGTCCCGCCCGCGCCCGTGAGGATCGCGCAGCGGATGTCGTCGTTGCCGTCGATCTCCTCCCACGCGTCGGCCATACCTACGAGCATGGGCAGGCTCAGGGCGTTCTTGGCCTCGGGGCGGTTCATCGTGACGATCGCCACCGCCCCACGCCGCTCGAAGGTCAGGTGCTCGGTCCCCGTCATGGGTTCAGATCCGCTCGATGATGGTGCCGGTAGCCAGCGCGCCGCCGCAGCACATGCTGATGAGGGCCAGGGAGCCATCACTGCGTTCGAGCTCGTGCAGCGCCGTGGTGACCAATCGGCTGCCGGTGGCGCCCACCGGATGACCCAGGGCGATGGCCCCCCCGTTCACGTTCACCTTGTCCATGTCGGGCTCGTGTACCTGCGCCCACGACAGCGTCACCGAGGCGAACGCCTCATTCACCTCGAAGAGGTCGATGTCGGCCATGGTCATGCCGGCCTTGGCCAATACGCGGGCGGTTGCCTCGACCGGCCCATCGAGATGGAAGTACGGGTCAGAACCGACGAGGGCCTGGGCCACGATGCGAGCTCGCGGCCGCAACCCCGCCGCCCGGGCGCGCTCCTCGGACATCCAGAGCACGGCCGCGGCCCCGTCGGAGATCTGCGAGGAGTTCCCGGCGGTGTGCATCCCGTCGGGAAGAACGGGCTTGAGTGCGGCCAAGCCTTCGGCCGTGGTCTCGCGCAAGCCGCCGTCGCGGTTCACGATCTGCCGCTCCCCCGTGGGGCCGTCCGCGCCCACGACGGGCGCCTCTACAGGAACGATCTCCCGGTCGAACCGCCCTTCGGCCCAAGCCCGCGCCGCGTGTTGCTGTGAGGCGAGCCCGAGTGCGTCGACGTCGACTCGCGTGATGCCGCGTTTCGCGGCGATGCGCTCAGCTGCTCCGAATTGGTCCGGCATGTCCCACGGAAAGTCGTCCGGACGTGAGCGGCCCGGTCCGTTGAAGGCGTTGGCGCCGAGGCCGACGCGACTCATCGCCTCGACGCCGCAGGCGATCCCCACGTCGATGGCACCTGCGGAGATGAGGTTGGCCACGAAGTGGTTCGCCTGCTGGGACGAGCCGCACTGGCAGTCGATGGTCGTGGCGGCCACCTCGTAAGGCAGGGCCTGGCTGAGCCACGCCGTGCGGGTGACATTGGATGCCTGCTCGCCGGCCTGGGTCACGCAGCCGCCGACCACCTGCTCGACCTCGGCCGGGTCGATCCCGGCCCGCTTGATGAGCTCGACCTGTGCGGTGCCGAGCAGCTCAGCCGCGTGGAGCCCGGACAACCCGCCATTGCGCCGGCCGATGGGTGTGCGGACCGCCTCGACGATCACCGGTTGGGGCATGACCAATCCTTCCTTCGGGACCGGAGCGGGCCTGCGCTGTCGCCGCCCGTGAAGTCCCGGCCTGAGCACGGAAGTATAGAACCTGTTCTAATGCGCCTGCCCGCAGGGCCGCCGCCCGCCGACTCGGCCCGCCCATCAGACCGGGCCACCCACCGAGCCGGCTAACCGAGGAGCCGCTTGGCAATCACCACTCGCTGGATCTGGTTGGTGCCCTCGTAGATCTGGGTGATCTTGGCGTCGCGCATGGCCCGCTCGACCGGGAAGTCAGTGGTGTAGCCATAGCCCCCGAGCAATTGGACGGCGTCGGTGGCCACAGCCATGGCGGTATCAGAGGCGAAGCACTTGGCCATGGCGCCGGCCATCGTCAACTCGCCATCGGGGTCGCCGGCGTCGATCAGCGCACAGGCGCGGTACACCAGGGTTCGAGCCGCTTCGATCCGCATGGCCATGTCAGCCACCATGAAGCGCAAGCCCTGGAACTCCGAGATCGAATGGCCGAAGGCCTGGCGTTGCTTCATGTACTGCACGGCCTGGTCAAGGGCTCCCTGGGCGATGCCGACCGCCTGGGCACCGATGGTCGGCCGGCTGCGGTCGAGGGTGTGCATGGCGATGGTGAAACCCTGGCCCTCTTCGCCGATCCGGTTCGCCGCCGGTACACGCACGTCCTCGAAGACGATCTCGCCGGTGGGGCTGCCGCGAAGACCCATCTTGTGCTCGAGCTTGGCCACCTTGACTCCCCAGTCGGCCTCGACGAGGAAGCAGGTGACGCCCCGATGGCCTGCATCGGGTTCGGTCTTGGCAAACACGGTGTAGGTGTCCGACACGCCGGCGTTGGTGATCCAGTACTTCGAGCCGGAAAGGATGTAGTCGTCTCCGTCGCGGCGCGCCCGGCAACGCATGGAGGCGACATCGCTGCCGGCATCGGCCTCGGACAGGCAGTAGCTGGCTTGGGCCTCGCCCGAGGCGACGCGCGGGATGTAGCGCTTCTGGAGATCCTCCGCGCCCCAGTTCATGATGGGGATCATTCCGAGCTTGGAGATGAGCACGGTCACGCTTGTCGATGCGCAGACCCGAGCCAGCTCCTCGATCATGATGGCCTGGGTGACGTGGTCGGCTCCGGCGCCCCCATAGATGACGGGCAAGCCCAGCGCCGGCAATTCCATCTCAACGCACGCCTTGAATGCTTCCCACGGAAAGGCGGCTTCGGCATCCACCAGGGCTGCGTGCGGTGCAACCCGTTCCTCGCACATCTGCCGTAGCGCTGTCCTGAACTCGTCCTGCGCCTCGGTCAGGGCGAACGAAACCGACCCGTCCATCACCCTTCCACCGAGAGCAACGACCGCCACTGTGAGATCGAGTCTCGGGCCTCATCGGGCGTCAGGCGCAGTGTCGCTTCCGGCACGAGGCCGACGATCCGGCGCTGGAGGTCGTAGTGGTGACCAGCGGCCTTGAAGAACGGAGCGCGCCAGGTCAAGAGATCGGTCGGTGCGTCACCCAGGAAGCCAAAAAGCACGAGCCCGAGCTCGACATCGCGGGCCACCGGGGCCCGGCCGAATAGCGCCGCCCTCGCTCCGGCCACTGCCGCCGCCCCGGTCAACGCGTCCTCGGCAGTGATGCCCGGTGACAGCTCCAAGCGGTCGGCGAACATACGGTCGGCCAGCAACAGTGCGTACCCTTGGTCCGGTCCCGGAATCCCGAACGACCGGCCGCGCGGTTGGCCCGGCGAGCGCAGGTCGGCGACGCGCTCCGCGCGCCAGTCACCGGGCGTGCGGAGGCGATACGCCGGCCTGACCTGGTCGGCCTCCACTATGGGGATGTAACTGGGTTGGGTCATCGCTCCTCCGAGCGGTGGGAGTGCAGGAGACCGTAGACGATGGAGTCGAACAGGGCCTGCCACGAAGCTTCGATGATGTTCTCCGACACACCGATGGTCGTCCACACATGTTCGCCGTCGGCGCTGTCGATGAGGACTCTTGTGACTGCGCCCGTCCCTCTCCCGGTGTCGAGGACACGCACCCGGTAGTCGACGAGATGGACCGAAGCCAGCTCGGGATAGTACCGGCCGATGGCCGACCGGAGGCCCGAGTCGAGCGCATTGACCGGACCGTTGCCCTCAGCTACCGATAGCACCCTCTCACCGTCGATCAGGACCTTCACCGTTGCCTCGGTCATCTGGCGCCCGTTGTGGTCGGACACGACTCGGTACGACTCCAGCTCGAAGAAGTCGGGCTCCCAGCCGGTGGCCCGCCGAAGGAGCAACTCGAGCGACCCGTCAGCCACCTCGAAGTGGTAGCCCTTGTGCTCCAGAGCCTTGAGCGTGTCGAGCACTCCGGCGAGGGCCTGAGAATCGAGCTCGAGGCCCAACTCTTCGGCCTTGAGCGCCAGTGTCGACCGTCCGGCCATCTCGGAGACGACGAAGCGCGTCCCGTTTCCCACCAGGTCGGGCCCGATGTGCTCGTAGGCATCACGCCTCCGGGCGATGGCGCTGGTGTGCAGCCCGGCTTTGTGGGCGAATGCAGCCGTACCGACATAAGGCTGCTGGGGATTAGGAGCAACGTTGACGAGCTCGGCAATGTGGTGCGACACCGGGGTTATGCGCTCGAG
>DATGGF010000341.1:0-2656 GCA_035308625.1 Acidimicrobiales bacterium
CACCTCATCGAGCGCCTCGCGCACGATGCGGGCCACTTCGCGCTGGTCCCAGCCGCGCGTCATGGCCAGCACCTGCTCGCGGATGCGGGCGAGCTTCTGCTCGCTCGCCCCCAGGTGGAGGAACACGAACTGCGACACCAGGGCCCGCACCACGGTCGACCGGGAGATGAGCCCGCCCCGGTAGAAGCGGTGGCCGAAGGCGGCCATGGAGGCGCGAGCGATGACCGTCTTGTCGAGGTCGAAGAAGGCGGCCTCCACGGCCGGCCAGTCTACGAGTGCGGCCGGTCGGTCAGGAACCGACCAGGAGCCGCTGCACCAGCGGCTCGGCGTCACCGGTCACCAGCAGCAGCACCTCGTCGCCGGCCGACAGCACCGTGTCACCCCGGGGCACCACCAGATGGTCCTCACGCACGACGGCCACCACGGTGGCGGACCGGGGTAGGTCGAGATCGGCCAGGGTGACTCCTTCGGCCGGCGTCCCCTCGGCCAAGGTCACCTCGACCAGGTGGGCCGAGCCGCCGCCGAACTGCAGCAACCGCACCAGCGAGCCCACCGACACGGCCTCCTCGACCAGCGCGGTCATGAGCTGCGGTGTGGACACCGACACGTCGACACCCCAGGACTCGTTGAACAGCCACTGGTTCTTCGGGTGGTTGACCCGGGCCACCACGCGCGGCACGGCGAACTCCTGCTTGGCCAGGAGCGAGATCACCAGATTGTCCTCATCGTCGCCGGTGGCGGCCACGGCCACGTCGGCCTGGCCAAGTCCGGCCGCGTCGAGCGAGGCCACCTCGCACGCGTCGGCCGCGACCCACGTGATGTCGAGCGTCGGACGCAACCGTTCCACCAATTCGGGCTCCTTCTCGATGAGGAGCACCTCGTGGCCGTTGCCGTGGAGGTCGGCGGCGATGGCGGTGCCCACGCTCCCGCCTCCGGCGATGGCGACTCTCACCCCAGCCCCTCGCGCAGCGGCTCGGCGGAGAATCGGACGTCGAGCTCGTCGAGGGCATCGGCCAGCACGGCGAAGTGCAGGACGTCGCCCTCTTGGCCGACGAGCTCGGCCACATCCAGGCGGGGGGTGCCGGCGCGGGTCACGGCCACCAGCGTCGCCCGGCCGGGCAGGCCCAGGTCGTGGAGTCGTTTGCCGGCCCATTCCTCGGGCAGGAGGCGGTCGACCAGGGCCAGACGTCCGGTGGCGTCGGTCCACAAAGGCGTGGCCCGCTCGGGCAGGAGCTTGCGCATGACCTGGTCGATGGTCCACGTCACCGTGGCCACGGTGGGGATGCCGACGCGCTGGTAGATCTCTGCCCGGCGGGGGTCGTAGATGCGGGCCACCACGTTGGATATGCCGTAGGTCTCCCGCGCGATGCGGGCCGTGAGGATGTTGGAGTTGTCCCCGCTCGTCACCGCGGCCAGTGCCCCGGCCCGATCGGCCCCGGCCCGGTCGAGGTCGTCGCGGTCGAAACCCGAGCCGACGACTTTCGTGCCCGGCCAATCGGGAGGGAGGCGCCGGAACGCCTTAGGGAGCTTGTCGATGATGCTCACCGTGTGGCCTTGGTCGATCAGGCGCGTGGCCAGCCCCGAGCCCACCCGCCCGCACCCGACCACCACGACGTGCACCCGACCATGCAACACGGCCGGGTCGGGTCCTGACAATTCTCTCTGCGGGTTTCGGCTGTGGTTGGCTTGACCCGTGCCCATGGAGCCGGTGCCCCGGCCCGCCGAGCCGTCGGCCGGCAACCGACCCCCTGAGAGGAAGCTCGCTCCGAGCGCCCTGCCGGCACCCGACGCGGTGGTGCTACCCGAGACGCTGCTCTACCGGCTGAAGCGGAGGCTGCTGGGACAGCCCATCGCCTCCGAGCGCCAGGCCACCGAGCGCCTGGGCAAGCCCACGGCGCTCGCCGTGCTGTCGTCCGACGTCATCTCGTCCTCGGCCTACGCCACCGAGGAGATCCTCGTCGAACTGCTCCCCTTCGTCGGGCTAGCCGCCTTCAGCCTGGTCGTGCCCATCACCCTGGCCGTGCTGGCCGTGCTGGTGATGGTCACGCTCTCGTACCTCGAAGTCGTGAAGGTGTACACCAAGGCGGGCGGGGCCTACGTGGTTGCCCGCGAGAACTTCGGGCCCAACGTGGCCCAGGTCGCGGCCGTGGCATTGCTGATCGACTACACGCTGACGGTGGCCGTGTCGGTGGCTGCCGGGGTGGCCGCGCTGACGTCGGTGTTCGGCTCCCTGACGGGCGCCACCGTGTGGATCTCGATCGCCCTGGTCGTCCTCATCGCCTACGGCAACCTGCGGGGCGTGCGCGAGGCGGGCCGCATCTTCGCCGTGCCCACCTACTTCTTCATCGCCAACATGCTCCTCATGCTCTGCGTCGGGATCGTCCGCTGGGCCGGCGGGCAGCTGCACACCCACTCCATCCACGCCGCCGGCGCCCTACCGGCGGGCCACCCGGGCGGCGGCCTCCTGTTAGGGGCGTCGCTGTTCATCGTGCTGCGCGCCTTCGCCTCGGGCGGCACCGCCCTCACCGGCACCGAGGCAATTTCCAACGGCGTGAGCGTGTTCCGCCAACCCGAGTCGCGCAACGCGCGCATCACCCTGGGCATGGTGGCCGCGCTCCTCGGGACCCTCGTCCTCGGAGTGGCGCTGCTGTCGGCC
>DATGGF010000342.1:0-3846 GCA_035308625.1 Acidimicrobiales bacterium
CGCATGGCGCCGCCGAGGCGCTGTCGCTCGAGCCGGGCGCGGGTGATGACGTCGGCTGAGCCGGCCAGGAGCGACCCGACCGGCGCGCACAGGCCCTTCGAGAGACACGACATCACGGTGTCGGCGTACGCGGAGAATGCGGCGGCGGGCGTGCCGGTGGCCACCTCGGCGTTGAAGAGCCGGGCGCCGTCCATGTGGAGCGGGACCCCGGCCTCGGTGGCGGCACGGGAGAGCTCGTCCAGCGCCGACGCGGGCCACACCGTGCCTCCTGCCGGCATGTGGGTCTGCTCGATGCACACCAGGCCGACACGGGGCTGATGGTGTTCGGAGGCCTCCACCGCCGCGGTCAGCGCGGTGGCGGGGAAGGTCCCGTCGGCGTCGTCGACGGCATGGAACTGGGCGCCGGCGTTGAGGGCCGCTCCCCCTGCCTCGTAGACGACGACATGTTGGCGCCGCCCGGCCACGACCAATGCACCACCAGGGCACAGCACGCGAAGGGCGATCTGATTGGCCATGGTGCCGGACGGCACGAACAGTGCCGCGTCCTTGCCCACGCGTCGCGCATACTCCTCTTCCAGCGCGCGCACGGTGGGATCCTCGCCGTAGCCGTCGTCACCGACTTCGGCCTCGGCCATGGCCCGCCGCATGGCCGCCGTAGGGCGGGTGACCGTGTCGCTGCGGAGATCGACCAGACCCGGAGCCACTCGCGGATGCTACCGAGGCGCGGTGGCCTGTCCCCGGGGGCGGGGCCGGGCGTTCGCGCTCGTCCGGGCGCGACCACGACGGCCCAGGGCGGCCAAGCGAGCCGGAGCGTCAGCGAGCTCGGGGTCGGCCTCGGCCACGCGAGCGAAGAGCTCACGGGCCCGGGGCAGGTCGCCCGCCCGTTCGAACAGGTCGGCCAGCACGTACCACTGGCGGATGTGGCGCTCGGCCGGATGGCGCAACCGGCGACTGGCGCCCGCCGTCTGGAGCAATGCGACAGCCGAGCCGAGGTCACCCCGATCGGCCATGTCGGATGCGTAGACGAGGCGGCCTTCGGTGAGCACGTCGGCATCAGGCGAAGCCTCCCGGAGCTCCGACCACAACCCCTCGACGCGACGGTGATGCCCCAGGGCTCGGTGGCAGTCCATGAGCACCGGCAATTGGGAGGGGTCGTCACCGGACAGGGCCCGCGTCGCCTCGAGATGGCGAATGGCTTCGCGCCACCGGCCGAGCCGGTAACTGACCAGACCGTGCAGCTCGCGCGCGGCGGCCGACTCCGGGGCCCTTTCGGCGACGAGCCGGCTGATGCGCCAGGCATCCTGGTACCGGTCGCGTTCGTAGGCCCGCATCGCCGCGGCCATGCGCTCGGCCAACTTGGCCCCCTGCTGGCGCCCAACGGCTGCCGTGAGTTCGGCCGTCACCTCGGCCGGAAGGGCCGGCACTTCGGGCGGTGGCCGCACCGGCCGCGTGGCTGACGAGCCCGCGGCGGCGACGGGACCCGGCGGCGCGCCGCGGCGAGCCCGCGGACCAGGCCGCTCGTCCTCGGCTGCACCCACCGCTCCCTCGAAGACCCAGACCTCCTCCGTGTGCCGCACCGGAGGGCGGTTGCGGATCGGCTCTGTCCCGCGTCGGGCGGCGGTGGGGTCCTCTCCCAGGACCCGGGCTCCCTTGCGGGCGACGCTCCCCCACTGGCGCGGACCCATCTCCGCCCCGCGCGTCGGTTGGCGACGCTGTTCCGGCTGTGTGTTTCGACGCTGTGGCGGCTGTGTGGTTCGACGCTGTGGCACCTGTGTGCCTCGAGTCGGTTGCGAGCGGCGGCCGGGTTCGGGACGCCGGCCGGGTTCGGCGCGGCCTGCGGCTCTGGAACCACGCACTGATGGGGGCCGTCGCCCTGGTTCGGTCGGGCGGCTCCCTTCGGCACGGCGCGTGGCCGCCGCGTCACGCCGGTCCGGCCGAGGTCGATCCGACATCGACCGTCGGGGCCGGGGTCCTTCCGCACCGCTCCTGGGCCGATCGGGTCCAGCTCCCCTGGGCGCCGGCCGGCGAGCGGGGCGGGGGGACGTGCTTGCTCGGGTCGGACGCCCGTTCGCCCTTGGAGACGCATTCTCCCTGGTAGACGGCCTGCTGTCGCGCCCGCCCGGCGGCCTTGGCGCCCGCCCCGTGCCCGGCGAGTCCCTGCGGGCGGGCCGGTCCGTCCGGCTGCTCTCCTCGGGACGTCGAGTTCTGGCCGGGAATGGCGGCCTTCCGTGGCGCGGCCCGGCCGGCTTGGAAGGGCCCTGGCCCACCCCGCGCCCGCCGGAGCGCCGGCGCGACGGGTCGACCGAGTCAGCGCGCCGAGAGCTGGTGCGCCGATCCCCGGTCCCCCGGCGACCGGCCGCCGTGTTGCCCGCCGACCGCGTGGGGCCACCGGCGCCCCGACCTGGTCGGGCCGGCCGAGCGCGCCGCGCGGGACGGCCTTCCTCACCTCCGGGGGACATCGGGCGAGTGTACCGAGCGGCACCGTATGCCCCACGATGCTCACGCCCAGCGCGTGATTGTGCCTACAACCACACAACGGATGGCGTACTGCTCACCATCACAGCAACTTCTGTCATAGAACGTTAACGTTCGACCTCGTCCGACGAGGTGGCCTCATGGGCGGACTGGGAAAGGGGTTTTCAGTGCGAACGTTCAAAAAACTTGCAGGCTCGGCAATGGCCGTAGCCAGCGCAGCACTCATCCTGGCGGCCTGTTCGTCGAGCACGAACAACTCGACGAGCACGACCTCATCAGGAAGCTCGAATACCAACTCCAATTCGCTTTTCGACCCCGCCAGTTTCCATCCCTCATGGTTGAACAGCAACGTCAACGGCGGCGGGTCCCCTGTCCGGGGAGGCACGCTCAAGATCGAGGGAAGCACCGACCTCTCGGCCGCCCTCGACACCGGCGGTGAATACGAGACCATCGGGTACGAGCTCGAACGAGTATTCGCCCGCCAGCTCGTCTCCTATCCTCCGTCCTCCAACATCGTGAAGTCGGACACGGTCGTCCCGGACGTGGCGACCTCCTTGGGTACTGTCAGCCCGGATGGCCTGACGTACACCTTCCACCTCCGCAGCGGTGTGATGTGGAACACCGCCCCGCCAAGGCCTGTCACCTCGCAGGACTTCCTCCTTGGCTTCAAGCGCCTCTGCGACCCCACACTGGCGCCCAACGGCAACCCCGGCTACTACATCTCGACGATCAAGGGTTTCGGCGACTTCTGCACGCCGTTCATGGGCATGGACCCGACGAGCAGCGCAGCGTCGCGGGCGGCCTACGTCAACGGCCACCAGATCACGGGTATCAGCACGCCGGACGCGTCGACGATCGTGTTCACCCTGACGCAGCCGGCGGCGGACTTCATCTACATCCTGGCCCTGCCCTTCTCGTCGGCAGCCCCGGTGGAGTACCTGAAGTACGTTCCTCTGACCCCGGGCAACCCGATCATCTCCGACGGGCCGTACCAGGTGTCCAACTACAACGTCGGGCATGAGGTCGACTTCACCCGGAACCCGCAGTGGCACCAGAGCAACGACTCCATCCGCCACGACTACGTCGATGCCATCAATGTGAAGCTCGACTTGTCGGGTGCGGCCGCCGCGGCCCAGGTGCAGCAGGACATGCAGGCCGGCACCGCCGATCTCGCCTTCAACACCATCGTGCCCACGGCCTCGATCCCGGGCTTCGAAGCTCCCACCTGGAACCCGCAGTTCGGCACGTTCCCAGCTCCGGGGATCAACAACCCATACCTGGTCTTCAACGTCCAGAGCCCCAACAACGGCGGGGCCCTCGGCAACAAGAAGGTTCGTCAGGCGCTCGAATACGCCATCGACAAGATCGCCA
>DATGGF010000343.1:0-6012 GCA_035308625.1 Acidimicrobiales bacterium
CCGAAGTCGTCTCCACCGGCTCATCCTGGCAGATTTCGAGATCGCTGACAACAATCGAGATCGGTGCTCTTGACAACGTCGCCGACAGGGCCCACAATCGCTTTAGAGAGCGGTGCTCACAAATCCGAGCACCAGTCAGGAGGCGATCGAGATGGCCGGTGACAGGCACGAGACGGGCCAGCTGCACGTGGTGGTCGGGGCCGGCCCCATCGGGCGGGGAGTGGCCGGACTGCTGCTCGAGGCCGGGCAGCGGGTTCGGGTGGTGACCCGCTCGGGATCGGGACCGGAAGGCGCCGAGCGGGTGGCGGCCGACGCGGCCGAAGACTCCACGCTCCGGCGTCTGTCCGAGGGGGCCACCGCGCTCTACAACTGCGCCAACCCTCCGTACCACCGGTGGCCGGCCGAGTGGCCACCGATGGCCCGTTCCTTGCTCGGCGCAGCCGAGGCCAACGGCGCCGTGCTCGTCACCGTGGCCAACCTCTATGGCTACGGCCCCGCGCCGGCTTCTCTGGGGGTGGACGAGTACGACGAGGCGCACCCCATGACCGAGGCCACCCCGCTCGCCGCCACGGGCGTCAAAGGCACCATCCGGGCGGGTATGTGGCGCGACGCGTTGGCCGCGCACGAAGCCGGACGCATCCGGGCCACCGAGGTCCGGGCCTCCGACTACATCGGGCCGGGAGCGGGCAGCGTGGTGGGCGACCGTTTCGTCCCTCGGGTGCTCAAGGGAAAAGGGGTCACCGCCCTGGGGCGGCCCGACCAGCCTCACACCTGGTCGTACATCGGCGACGTGTGCCGGATGGTGGTGACCGCCGGGCAAGAGCCGCGCGCCTGGGGACGGGCCTGGCACACGCCATCGAATGAGCCACGAACCCAGAAGCAGGTGGCCGAGGACTTTGCCCGGGTGGCCGGCGTGCGCCGAGGTCGCGTCACCACCGTGCCCTCCTTCGTGCTCCATGCAGCGGGGGTGGTGTCACCTCTCATGCGCGAGCTGCGCGAGACCGAGTACCAGTTCCGCCGTGCCTTCGTGATGAATTCCTCGGCCGCCACCGAGACGTTCGGGCTCGAAGCGACGCCATGGGAGCAGGTGCTCGACACGACACTGGGGTACTACGGCCGGTCCACCAAACACACCGGTGGCCACGAGCGCTCGGTGTTGGCGTAAGGCCTTGGATGCACCAGACTTCTGGTCAGGGACTCGGGGGTCCTTCCCGCACGGCGATTTCCTTGCACAGGGAACACGGGAGACCTCCTCATCTTCGAAAGCCAGGGGGATCGGACATGAGGGATACGGCCTTCGTCGAGTACGAGGACCTGAGCCGCCTCCTCGGTGACGACATCGTCCGTCTCACGCAGCCGGTCTCCCGGCCCATCGAGGTCCTCGAGGCCGGCTGCGGCCGGGGCTGGAATCTCGAAATTTCCGATCGCCCCATTCGGGTCACCGGCGCCGACACCGACCAGGACGCCTTGGACTACCGGATTCAGGTCAAGAAAGACCTGGACCTGAGCATGGTCGGTGACATTCGCGACAGGGACCTGGTGGGCGCCGCGCAGTTCGACGTGGTCTATTCGTCGTACGTCCTGGAACACATCGACGGTGCCGAGCAGGCCATGAAGAACTTTGTCGACTGGCTGCGTCCCGGGGGGATCCTCGTCGTCAAGATCCCCGACGGGGACACGGTGTTCGGATTCCTGGGCAAACGCCTTCCCCACCGTGTGCACATCTTCTACGCCCGATGGTTCCAGGGCATCCGCAACGCCGGGCAGCCCGGCTACGGCCCGTACCGCACGGTGTACGACCCGATCGTCAGCCTGAAGGCACTACACCGGTTCTGCGAAACACGCGGTATGACGATCGAGCGGGTGTACAAGACGGGCTTCTTCTCCAAACGAGGTTTGAAGTGGAGAGCGGTGCGCATCGCGATGTGGGTCCTCGGGCGCCTGTCTTTGGGACGCCTCGACGCGTCGTACAACGACATCGCCGTGGTGATCCGGATGCCCGGATCACTGGCCTGAACCGCGGCCCGGCGCCTACAGCAGGTCGATCAGGGCCTCCCACCCCGGCGGGGGCGGAGCCAGGCGCCAGTACTGCTCGGGCACGTTCGCTTCGAGGCGCTCGATGAGCAGGTGGTCCCGCACGAGCGGTCCGAGCTGGCTCACGTAGCAGTCGATGGCGGCCCGCTTACGGGCCATGTCGATCTTGACCGGGACCACCGCCGGGGTCGGCCAGATGCCCGCCTTGAAGAGGGTCGCCACCCGCCAGGCCAACAGTCCAGGAATGTGCTTGTAGCCGTGGTCCTCGTAACAGAACCACGCCGGCTCGTCGCTCGACCCGGCCAGCTTCTGGCGCGCGGCCAGGGCGGCGTCGTGGGTGGCCACGTGGTCCGGGTTGGCGATGCCCATGGGCACGAACACCGCCGTGGGGGCCTTCTCGGCGATGGCCCCGGCCAGCGCGGGAGCGATGTCGTCGGCCTTGGCGTAGTCGGCCTGGTCCAGGTACTGGTGATCGGAGAAGTCGAGCCACGACGACGTGGCCCCGAGCGCGGCGGTGCCCCGGACGTCCTCCTCACGGCGCAGCGCCACCACGTCGTCACCGGTCTTGAAGCCACCCGCGGCGTCCCAGTCGCTGGGCGGGTCGGGATAAGCAGGGGGCTTGCCCCCCATGACCGTGATGACCGAGCTGCCGGGGTAGGTGTCCAGCAGATGAGCGGCGCCGAGCACGGCGTCGTCGAAATGCGGCGAGACGACGACGATCTTCTCGAACACCGCGGGGTCGATCAGGCCCCACAGTGCTTTGTCATGGACGCCGCCCGATCCCGTCACTCCGTCACTGATTCCCTTCGGCCTGGTATGTACGGCAGGGCTCACCGCGCAGGGTCCCGCACGGGGGCAGCTTCTTCTTCACCTTGACCCCGCTGACCTGGTTCACCACCAGCGCGGAGGCCGACCCGGATCCGAAGCCCACGGTGGCGCTCTGCCCGCTGTCGAGCGTGCTGAATTGCCACGAGGGACGGTCGCCGCCCGGGGCGGAGATGACGATGCGCAGCGACGTGCCCGCCCGGAAGGTGTGGGCGATCGGGTCCACCGGGATGTTCACCTGCTCGTACGAGGTCGGCGACAGGTTCACCGCATCGGAGGCCTGGTACGTCGGGTCGGTATAGAGCGCCGTCGAGTCGCCCAGGTCGGCCTGGTTGGAGCTGCGCAGGAAGCCGGAGGTGACGTACTCCTCCTTGGCCGTCGGCTGCTTCTTCGTCGTCGGCTGCACCTCGGTCACGGTCACCTGGAAATCGAGCACCGGCGTGGACGACTTGACCTTGAGCTGCACGGTGGCCGGCCCCACGATGGTGGTGTCCGACGTGAAGGGTGCCGTCTGGAAGGCGATCCCGTCGGCTGCAGGCACGGTCGTCCAGTTCCACGGCGGGCTGGCCGCCCACGGGTTGTCGCTGGGGCTGAGGTCGTTGGCCGGTCGTGCGCTCGGGTCGAGTGTGACCGAAGCCGATCCGGCCGACGCCGGGACGCTCGCGTTCAGCGACCCGCTCGAACCGAAGTAGTAGGTGGAGACGGTGCCCGCCGGCGGCCAACTGGCGAAACCGGCCGAGTACGAAGACTCCGGCTCGCCCGCACCGGCCTTGCCCGCCCCGCTGTCGAACAAGACCGTCATGCGTGGGGTCTTGTTCTGGAACTGGACCTGGGCCTTGGCGGCGGTCTTGGCCGTGGTGAAGCGCACCTTGGGCAGACAGCCATTGCACGAGGTGCCCGCGGCGGCGTTGGTGAAGGCACCGAGCACCACGGTGCTCAGCGGCGGGGTGTTCGGCACCTTCTGGGCCACGTAGATGTCGAGGAATTCGAGCCACCGGCTGATGATCTGGGGATCGGTCGAGTCGATATGCCCGCCGTTCACCAGGGTGGCGAAGACATGCGAGTCGCCCTGCAGGGCGTTGAGGAGCGCCGGCCACTGGGGCCCGGTCTGCTCGTCCTCGGCCGCGCCCGACACGTAGACCGGCACGGTGATGTGGGCAGCCCACTTGCTCATCGACCGGCGGTCGAAGAGCGACGGGTCGCGCCCGGTCCCGGTGATCGGATCGACCTGTTGGGGGCCGACTAGGGAGCTCAAGCTCTCCGACTGGCCGTGCAGCGCCTGGTTGGCCAGGCACTCGGAGGACGTCCCGCCGCTGGCGCTGAGCTCGTTGTCGATCTCGTAGTACGACCAGGGCTGGCCGACGTTCGACATCGGAGTCGACGACAACTGCGCCACCTGGCCACCCGAGTAGATGGCCGCCGGCTTGGCGTCGTTGATGCGGTCGTTGATCCAGCTGGCGGCGAAGCCGCTGTTGAAGATCCCGCCCGGGTAACCGGTGGAGAAGAGGTCGTCGGTCGGGCTCATGGGAGCGATGGCGGCCAGGTCAGGCGGGTCGGTCCCGGCCGACGGGAGCTGCGACAGGCCGGAGAAGCTGATGCCAACCATGCCGACCTTGTGGTTGGCCACCCAATTCTGGTGGGCCACGATCTCGATGGCGTCGTAGGCGTCGTAGTCAGAGGGGTACCCGAAGAGGTCGAACGCGCCTCCGGAGCAGCCCAGGCCCCGCATCTCGAGGCTCACGGTGGCGAAGCCGGCGAAGCGGGCCACCACGCTGCCGACCTCGGTCGAACCCGACGGCAGCAGGTTGGGATCGCCCTTGGTGCCCAGACCGGTCACGTAGGGAATGGGGTCGGTCGGGCCCGAGATGTTGTAACCCGAGTACTCGATGACGGTGGGGCACGGGGAAGCCGAGCTGCAGGTCGTGTTGTACGGATAGCGCACGGTCGCGGTCACCTGGATGCCGTCGCGCATGGTCAGGTAGTTGAGCCCCTGGCTCATGGGCTGGCCGGTGTACAGCGTCGAGTTGGTGGCCGGGTTGGCGCCCGGCGCAAGCACGGTGAACGTCCCCGTCGTCTCGTTCTGCGTGACGTCGTCCCAGGAGTAACCGGTCCCCGGGGTGAGGTTGCGGATGATGAGCGACCCGAGCGAGTCGGCGGTGCCCGGGTTGGCCGAGTTCACCACCGGACTGCTGTTCTGCAGCAAGGTGATCGTGTCGCCGGGGACGGCCCCGGTGAGCCACGCCTCATCGACCGATCCGTTGCCCTGGATGCTGCCGGTGGCACTGGCCTTCTGGGGCCCGGCGATCAGCACCGGCCCGATGCCGAGCACCGCCGCCATCAGCCCCATCAGCAGCGGCGTACCAACGCGACGTCTCCCCACGATGCCCCCCTAGCCCCGTCGAGACCGGCGCGCGCGGAGCGCGCGGCGGTTCGGTAGATCATGCCCGGCGCGCCACCCTTGGCGCACGTGCTGCGGCGGAGTTTCCGAGAGAAAGCGCGAGCGGTGAACGGGTTCCCGCATCCGGACGGCAACGACGGGCCCGACCCTTCGTCAATAGTGACGAGGCCGAGGTGAACGATTGCCGTGGGGGGCCCGTGACCCGTCGAGGGCAGCTCGCTAGGGTGCGGCCATGTCCGACTACGACGCCATCGTCATCGGGGCCGGCCACAACGGCCTGACCGCCGCCGCCGTGATGGCGCGAGGCGGGATGCGGGTGTTGTGCCTGGAGAAGAACCACTTCGTGGGGGGCATGGCCTCGACCACCGAGCTCATCCGGGGGTACCGGTTCGAGCTGGCCGGCTCCATCCAATTCCCCGTCCCCAACGAGATCTTCGACGAGCTCGAGCTGGCGGCGTGCCCCATCTACGAGCCGGAGATCCAGTCGGCCTCCGTGAGCGAGTCAGGCGGGCCGCCCCTCTTCCTCTATTCCGACCCTGAGCGTCTGCTCGAGCACCTGGGCGACACGGTCGGCATGGAGGCGGTCCTCGGCATGGCCGAGATCGCCGCCTGGGCCGACGCGCCGGCCCGGGCCATCGGGCGCTTCGACGTGCGCAAGCCGCCGAAGTCCCTCGACGACATGTTCGCCGTGGCGGCGAACGAGAAGGAGCGCGAGGGCATCCGCCTCGCCCTCTTCGGCAGCATCATGGACGTGG
>DATGGF010000344.1:0-2718 GCA_035308625.1 Acidimicrobiales bacterium
TGGCCTGGCTGAAGGTCGCACGGCGCTCGGCCACCTTTTCCACCGCCGCAGCGGCCGCGTCCTCGAGGATCGCGTCGGCGAGGTCCGAGGCGCAGAGCGCCGGGAGGTCGTTGCGCTCGGCCAGGGTTGCCACCCACGCCGCGGTGTTGTGACCGACGAAGGTTGCGGCCCGTTCCCGCCACCCGTCGGTCAGCTCGGAGAGACTGTGGTGGGTCTTGTCGGGGCGGGTTTCGAGCGTCGCCCGCTGGCGCAGGCGAAGGACCTCGGTGCTCGTCGGCTGACGACCATAGGCAGCCACGAATTCGGCCACCAGCGTGTTCGTGCGCTCCTCGATGGAAGCAGAGCGCCGGGAGAACTCGGCCATCAGGGCCTCAGGGACCCCAGTCACCTCGAAGCGCAGCTGGCCCGAATGCTGCCGGGTCCTCCCGTCCCAGCCCCACCCCAGCCGCTCGGTCAACAGGTCCGAAAGCACCCCTTGGTGCAGCTCGGAGAGCATCACCACCGACTTGAACAGCCCCCGGGAATCCAGCGTTCGCCACACCCGGTCCGAGGTCGACCGGGCGCGATTCGCCAGCACCACGTGGTCGTGGAGCTGGGGGTCCCCGGCGCGTGAATCCCAGTGGGTGAACGCCGCGGCTACCACGCCGTCGATGTCCTCTTGGACCACGCCGTTCGTCCCTGACCGGGAGCAGAACACCTCCCTTTCGGCGTACGCGAGCACCACGTCGATGGCCCGGCGATGGCACGCGTAGATCACCGCCTTGGTCTCGGCGTCGGCCAGCGCCCAGGCGGTGGAGACCGACTTGGAAAGGGAGAAGGTGAGGTCGAACCCGGCGACGGGCGCGCGCTGAGTCCTGGTCGTGGCACGCTCCTCGGCCTCGATCCGCGCCACCAGTGCTGCTCGCTCGGTCTCGGTGGGCGTCGCCGGGATGGCCTCGACCTGTGCTGCGATCCGCTTCGCCCCTGACAGGCGCGACCAGTTGGGCTGGCGCCCAAGCGGGGTGCCGGTGACCGGATCGGCGCACATGCCGAGCAGGTTGAACAGATGCTCCTCGGTGACCGTCGTCCCGGCCGCGACCCCCCTGCCGTCGTCCAGGCCCGAAAGGCCTGCGCCCAGGAACACGCCGGGTGGGGTGCCCGACTCGGCGTAGTAGCGCGTCAGGTTCGAGACTCCGCCCGGCGCGCGGTCGCCCACCGCGACCGACTCCATCAGGTAGCGGTAGCCAGTTCCCAGGCTCATCCGGCGAAGTGAGATCACGGCCCGATCCGATCCTCGTGGCGTATGTCGCCCCGCGGCTACCCGGCCGGCCGACAACCACCATCCGCCCCGTCCCTCCGAGCAGGTGCGCCGCGAATGCCAGAGGCGTGAAGCAGACGGTGATATTGGTTGGGGGGCTGTGGGCGGGGGCTGTGGGGGAGTAGGTCGTCGGCTCTGTGGTGTCTGCTCCATTGAGGTGAGGTCACCGGGCGATGCGCGACCTGCGCCTGAGAGTCGCGGGGCGGTGCTCAGCCCTGACGCGGCCAGAAGAGGTGAGGGTGTCCGCGTGCCATCGGAGGCTGATGGTGGTCGCTCGCTGTCCAGATGTTGACGGCCCAAGCCGGGCCGAGACAGAAGCGACGCCCATGCCCCCCATCATCCCGATCTCACTCGCCGCCAGCGAACCGCTACGCGACCACCAAGCCGCCACCGCCAAGGCGGTCACCGCCGCCCACTCCGTGGCGTTCACACGGCGCGAACCATACGGCGGACGCGACGAGCGCTGCTCCGACAGCGCGCAATGACCCTCTCCCCTTCCCAGCGGCAAGGGAGCATCGGCCCGATTCCCGTCAGCTCCAGCGTGCAACCACGTAGGGACGAGACGGTCTCATCGGAACGGCCCCTCCCTGAGCTCGTGCGGATGGACGTCGTCGCCAAGGCCCTCGGAGTAACCGAACGTCACGTCCGGCGGCTCGTCGACGAGCGGCGCATCCCCTTCGTAAAGGTCGGCTACTTCATCCGGTTTGAGCCCGAAGAGGTCGCGCGCTGGGTGAAAGAGCACCGAGTGGACGGCAGTGGGCGTCTGAGGTCACGAAGGCTGGCCAGATGACGGGCTCTTCGATCCGCACGCCGTCCCCACCTGCTCAGTGTTGACGACGCGCGATCAAGGGCGAGGGGCGGACGCGCGTCTTCTGCGAGACCTATCGCGTCATCCAGCCTGGCGGGAGCGCGGTTGTGAACGTCGCGCGCGTTGGCGGCGTGAGTTGGTCGTTCTCGTATCGAGGCGCATGGCCAACACGCCCATCCCTGGCGCTTGCCACGCACGAACGGTGACAGCGACGCGCGATGATTCTTCGGGGAGGAGAGGACGATGTACGTCGACGACACGGCAACAGGCTGGTCGAGCTGGACCAACCTCGTGGCGCACGTGCTTTTCCCGCGCATCGTCGAGCTCTCGCTCGCTGCGGAGGCGATGCGTTCGTCCCACGTCGCGGGGCGAGGACTCCAGTGAGCATCCCGGAGTCAGCATGGTCCGGGCCGGAGTGGACCGTCACCGTGAGCGACACGGGCGTCACGGTCGTCCAGCCCGAGGGCACGATCACTGTCGCCGCCGCCGCCGCCAGCAGGCTGGCTGTCCGACGCAGATGGTTCCATTGCAGTCTCCACGATGGAGATCAAGTCCTCCTCCGGTTGCGTGGAATCTCGAGGTCCGGCTCGGCGAACCTCGGGCGCGCCCTCAT
>DATGGF010000345.1:0-13413 GCA_035308625.1 Acidimicrobiales bacterium
CAGTTCGTCCGGCTCGAGCAGCTCTTCGTACGGGTCGGCTGGCTCCCCTTACAGCTCGACGCTCTCGATCAAGACGAACAGTTCCATCACCTACAACGTGCCGCCGAGCAGCTACATCCCGGCGGGTGAGGCGCTGTTCCAGGCCAACTGCGCCAGCTGCCACGGCACCGACGCGTACGGCACCGACCGGGCGCCGAACCTGGTCGGACTGGGTGCGGCCACCGTCGACTTCTGGGTCTCGACCGGGCGCATGCCGCTCGCCATCTCGGCCATCCAGGCCATGCGCAAGCCGCCGCGCTTCGACCGGCAGCAGACACTGCAGATCGTGGCCTACGTGACGTCGTTGGCGCCGTCGTCGGTCAACGGCCCGGCCATCCCGTCGGTCAACCTGACCCACAGCGACCTGGCCACCGGCAACACGCTGTTCGTCCTCAACTGCGCCGCCTGTCACACCATCACCGGCGCGGGCGACGCCCTGGCCGAGGGGTACTTCGCCCCGTCGCTGCACAAGGCCAGCCGCACCCAGATCGCCGAGGCCATGCGGACCGGCCCCGGCAACATGCCGCGCTTCAGCCCGGGCACCCTCACCGACAAGCAAGTGGCCGACATCGTCGCCTACGTGCGGGGCTACATCCAGAAGCCCGACAACCGCGGCGGACTGGGCCTCGGTGGCATCGGCCCGGTGGCCGAGGGCTTCATAGCCCTGCTGATCGGCGTGGGAGGATTGATGCTCGTGGCCTTCTGGATCGGCGACCGCTCATGACGCCCGACACCACGGCCACCGCCGAGGAGCACGCGCCGACTCCCGTCGCCAACTTCGACGACGAGCATCTGCGTCCCTACGCCAAGGACCCGGGACGGGCCGAGATGGTGGTGGCGCTCAGCCTCTTCGTCGGCCTCCTCGGCTTCGCCGCCTACGGGGCCCTGTACTGGGTGGGGGGCCAGACCCAGCTCGAGGGTGTGTTCCTCGGCGTCGGCCTGTTCGCCTTCGGCTTCGGCATGTCGGCCTGGGGCAAGTACCTGCTCCCGCAGGGGCCCTTCTCCGAGGAGCGCCACACGTTCGCCTCCCCCGAGCCCGAGGTGAGGGCCATCAGTGCGGCGGTGACCGAGCGCGGCAAGATGATGTTCCGCCGCCGCGGCTTCCTCGGCGTCCTGCTGGCCGCCGGCGGCGCGGTGATGAGCGCGGTGATCGCCTTCCCCCTCATCCGCTCCCTCGGGCCGCAGCCCAAGAAATCGCTCATCACCACCAACTGGAAGCGCGGCTCGCGCCTGGTGGACATCACCGGCCGGCCCATCCTGGCCGACGACCTCGAAGTGGGCGGGGCCATGACGGTGTTCCCCGAGGGCTTCGTGGGCTCGTCGGTCGACCAGACCATGCTCATCCGGGCCGCCACCGCCCCTCTCGACCCCCCGACCAAGCCCGGCCGCGGCTCGTGGACGCCGGCCGGGTACGTGGCCTACTCCAAGCTGTGCACCCACGCCGGCTGCCCGGTGGGGCTCTACCAGGAGGCAACCCAGGAGCTGGTGTGCCCCTGCCACCAGTCGGTGTTCAAGATCCTCCAGGGCGCCCAGCAGGTCTTCGGCCCCGCCCCCCGCCCGTTGCCCCAGCTCCCCCTCATGATCGACTCCAAGGGCTACCTCCGGGCCCAACGGGGGTACGAGGAGCCCGTCGGCCCTGGTTTCTGGGAGCGGTCATGAGCTTGCGCATCCCCATGCGACGCGGCGCCTCGGCCAACGGCAAGGCCGGTGACCGGGCCCGCATCGATCCCGTGGACGTGAGCGTCCGCTGGCTCGACGAGCGCCTCGGGTTCGGCAAGGGCGGGCGGGCGCTCCTCGACAAGATCTTCCCCGACCACTGGTCGTTCCTGTTGGGCGAGATCGCCCTCTACTCCTTCGTGGTGCTGATCCTCACCGGGATCTTCCTGTCGCTGTACTACAACCCCTCCTCGGCCGAGGTCGTCTACCACGGGGCCTATGCGCCTCTGCGCGGCCTCAAGATGTCGGCCGCCTACGCCTCGAGCGTCGACCTCTCCTTCGCCGTGCGCAGCGGCCTGGTCATCCGCCAGATGCACCACTGGGCGGCGGACGTGTTCGTGGGCTCCATCGCCGTGCACATGTGCCGCATCTTCTTCACCGGCGCCTTCCGCAAGCCCCGCGAGCTCAACTGGATCATCGGCGTCACGCTGTTGACGCTGGCCATCGTCAACGGGTTCCTCGGGTACTCGCTCCCCGACGACCTGGTCTCGGGGACAGGCATCCGCCTGGCCTACTCGTTCGTGCTGTCGATGCCGCTGGTCGGCAGCTACCTGGCCGTGTTCCTCTTCGGCGGCAACTACCCGGGCAACGGGAGCATCATCCCCCGCTTCTTCATCCTGCACGTGTTCGTGCTGCCGCTCGTCATCTTCGGCTTGATCGGGGCCCACCTGGGCCTGCTCGTCCGGCAGAAGCACACCCAGTTCGCCGGGCACGGGCGCACCGAGCACAACGTGGTCGGCTCGCCCATGTACCCGACCTTCATCGCCAAGACCACCGGGTTCCTGTTCATGGTCACCGGCGTGCTGTGGGCCCTGGGGGGCCTGGCCCAGATCAACCCGATCTGGCAGTTCGGGCCGTATCAGCCCTATCAGATCAGCTACGCGGTACAGCCCGACTGGTACATGGGCTGGCTCGACGGCGCGCTGCGCATCATGCCCAGCTGGGAGTTCGTCGGCTTCGGCCATACCATCCCGCTCGAGGTGTTCCTGCCCACGATCCTCTTTCCCGGGCTCACCTTCACCCTCTTCTACATCTGGCCCTTCGCCGAGGCGAAGCTCACCGGGGACCACCGGGAGCACAACCTGCTCGACCGGCCCCGGGACAAGCCGCGTCGCACGGCCATCGGCGCCACCTTCTTGGCCTTCTACTTCATGCTGTTCGCGGCCAGCTCGACCGACGTGATGGCCAACTTCTTCCAGATATCGCTCAACAGCGTGTTGTGGTTCTTCCGCTTCGCCGTGTTCGTCATCCCCGTCATCGTCGGCTTCGTGACCTACCGGATGTGCCTCGACCTGTCCGGCACCAGCGGCTCGGGCAAGCGCAAGCGGGCCAACGTGGTGACGCGATCGGCCTCGGGCGAGTACGCCATCACCAAGAGCGACCGGCGTCCGGGCGACGGCCCGCCCGAGCTCGAGCCCACTCCGGTGCCCGTCTACATCGAGCTCGAGGACGACGAGCCCGTCGGTGTGGGCGACGGCGTGCGGCGCGTCCCCCGCCGGGTCTGAGCACGGACGAACACCCCGCGGCCCGCCGGGCCACGGGCGCCGACGCCGGTGAAATCGTGCGCCTGGCCGAGCTGATGTTCCGCGGCGTGCCTGGGAACGACCTCCCCGAGACCACGTGGGTGACCTGGCGCGCGGCGGCGACTCGGGCCATGGACGAACGCCTGGGCGACGACCTGGCCGTGTTCGTCGTCGATCACCCCGAAGGTGGCGGGCGGCTGGTGGCCTGCGGCGCCGGCGTGGTCGTGCCCCGGCTGCCCAACCCCCACCATCCGCAAGGGCGGGCCGGCTACGTCCAGTGGATGTCCACGGACCCGGCCTTCCAGCGGCGCGGCCACGGCCGGGCCGTACTGCGGGCTGTGCTGGCCTGGTTCGAGGAGCGCGGCGTCGACAACGTGGAGCTCCATGCCACGGCCGTGGGGGAGCTGCTGTACCGCGCCGAGGGCTTCTGGCACGGCACCGGCGGCCTGCCCATGCGCCGGCGCCCGTGGGACCCGCCGCCCGCGGCGCGGCGCACGGACAGGGAGCCTTGATGGCCCGACAGGACGACGCCGTCACCTCCACGCCGCTCGCCCGCAAGATGGGTATCCGCCCCGGCGACACCGTGGCGCTGATCGGGGCCCCCAAGGGGTTCTCCGTGCCCGAGCTGCCCGACGGCGCCCGGCTCCGGCGGGGCGGCTCGGCGCCGGCCGATATCCGGGTGGTCTTCGTGCGCCAAGCCGACGAGCTGATCCGGGTGGGCGACGTGGTGCCGCAGATGCGCAAGACCGATGCCCTGTGGGTGGCGTGGCCCCGCCGGGCTGCCGGTCACACCAGCGACGTGACCGACAACATGGTGCGCGGTGCGGGCCTCGACGCCGGGGTGGTGGACGTGAAGGTGGCCGCCCTGGGCGAGGACTGGTCGGGGATCCGCTTCGTCTTCCGCCTGGCCGACCGCTGAGGCCTGACTTCGGCCTCGCCGCCCCTACCTTCGCACCCCGGCCCCAGGGGCGCGAACAGGCGGCGTGCCGTGCACGCCGCCTGCTCAGTCGTTCTCGGTGCCCTGGATCAGGAGTTGCAGCTGTTGGTCGTCGGGCAAGCCGATGAGTAGTGGTACTGGTCCTGCTGGTTGATCGAGCTGGCGCCCCGGCTGGTGATCACCGTGACGTCGACCGTGCCGGCCGCGCCCGGAGGCGCGGTGACCTGGAGCTCGCCTGACCCCTTGCGCACCACATTGGTGGCCCCGTTGGCCCCGAAGTCCACCAGCGACCCACTGAGGAACTTCTTGCCGTAGATGTGCACCGTCTCACCGCCGGCCGTGCTGCCGACGTCGAAGACCACGGCGCTGACCTGTGGGTTGGGCGGCAGGTAGGTGTAGGTGGCGGCGGCGTCGGCCGGTGTCGTCCCCGCGGTGCAGGTGACCGACACGGCGACCTGGCCCACCGGTTCGAAGGGCGCGTCGGCCGAGATCGACGTGGGCGACACGAACGTGACGTTGGTGGCCGCGCCCGAGCCGAAGTCGACCGTGGTGCACGAAGGGTCGAAGTTGGCGCCGCTGATGTATCGCAGCTGCGCGCGGGGCAGAGAGCCGGCCGGGCCCTCGTTGGGCCGGACGCTGTCGATGACGGGGCCGGACACGTAGGTGAAGTCGTCCGAGGCGGTGGGCGAGTTCGTCCCTGCAGACGTGGTGACTTCGACGTCCACCGTGCCCGCGGTGCCAGAAGGCGCGAACGCCTTGATCACGGAGTTGGACTTGGCCACGAAGCTGACGGCAGGGACGCCGCCGAAGGTGACGGCGCTGGCGCCGAAGAGGTTCGTGCCGGTGATGGTGACGAACCAGCCTCCGTTGGGCACCACGGTCGGACCGTGATCCGGTACGACGGCACCCACGTTCGGCGCCGTCGAGGTGGCACTGGCGCCACTCGCCACACCGAGCATGACCAGACTCCCCACCGCCAACAGTCCTGCCACGATCACGCCCACTCGCTTCATGCCGGGACCACCCTCTCGTCGTCGGTGCGCACACCGGAGCCCGCAGTGCCACGAGCCCTCATAGAGATTCTCCGACGTCAAGCTGAGAGAATGCAGCGTCAAAATTGGTGACTCACCGACTGTGCGGTAGCTCCTACGGTGAGGGAGCGCAGTGGGCTTTGCTGTGACGATTTTGGGCGATGCAACCCGAGTAGACAAGCCGAGGAGGACTTTCCGTGGGAAAGATCACGCCGTTCCTGTGGTTCGACGACCAGGCCGAGGAGGCGGTCGACTTCTACCTGTCGGTGTTCCCCAACTCCCGCATCCAGCAAGTCGCCCGGCACGCCGAGGGCGGGCCGGGCCCGGCCGGCTCGGTGATGACCATCCACTTCGAGCTCGACGGCAACGAGTTCGTCGCCCTGAACGGCGGCCCGGCCCACTACGGCTTCGACGAATCGATCTCCTTCTTCATCGACTGCCCCACCCAGGACGACGTCGACCGCTACTGGGCCGCCCTCACCGACGGCGGCGAGGAGATCGCCTGCGGATGGCTGCGCGACCGCTACGGGCTGCGCTGGCAGGTGGTGCCGTCGGAGCTGCCCGCCCTGCTCGGCGATCCCGACCCGGGCCGGGCGCAACGAGCAATGCAGGCCATGATGACGATGAAGAAGCTCGACATCCAGGTGATGAAGGACGCCGCCGACGCCGTCGGATGACGGCGCGGGTGTCTCAGGCGTTGGTCAGACGGTGCCGCCCCGGCGGCTCTCCACCGTGACACCGATGGCGGCCGACAGCACCAGGGCCAGACCGGGGGCGATGAGCCAGAGGCCGAAGACGACGGAGAGCACCACCAGGAACAGGCCCATGCCCAACACGAACGGCCACACGCTCGAGTCGGGGAAGGACCCGATGACCCCGGCGCCCTCCTCGATCGAGGCGTCGGCTCGGTCCTCGGGGCGGGGCTTCATGCGCCGCGACCACCAGAAGTAGTAGCCGCCGGGGAGCAGCCCCAGCAGGGTGGTGCCGATGAGCATCATGGTCCCGCCCTGCTCGGGTCCGAAGCCGGCGCCGTTGTGCAGCCCCCACACCCAGTAGACGGCCCCGACGATGGCGAAGAAGACGGCGACGCCGATCAGCAGCAGGGCTTCGACACGCACGGTCCGCTCCCTCAGTCGTGGCCGTTGCCGGAGGCGGCCCCGGCTTCGGCGCGGGCACCGGCCAGCACACCGTGGCCGTTGCCGCCGTGGTGGATGGTCCGGGCATCGGGATGGTGGAAGTCCCACACCGGCCGCTCGGAGCGGATAGGCGGGAGCTTGGTGAAGTTGTGGTGCACCGGGGGCGAAGTGGCGAACCACTCGAGCGCATGGGCGTCCCACGGGTTGTCACCCGCAGGCACCGGCTTGCGCCACGACACCCACAGGTTGACGAGGAAGAAGACGAAGGACAGCCCGATCAGGTAGGCGCCGGCGGTAGAGACCTGGTTGAGGGTCTGCCAGCCGAGGCCGACCGGGTAGCTGGCCACCCGCCGGGGCATGCCTTCCAGGCCCAGCTGGTACTGAGGCATGAAGGTCACCCAGAAGCCCACGAACAGCAGCCAGAAGTGGAGCTTGCCCAACGTCTCGTTGTACATGCGCCCGGTGAACTTGGGATACCAGAAGTAGATCCCGGCGAAGCCCGCGAACACGGCGCTGCCGAAGAGCACCTGGTGGAAGTGGGCCACCACGAAGTAGGTGTCGTGGGTCACGAAGTCGATGGGGGGAGACGCCAGCATCACGCCGGTGAGCCCGCCCATGAGGAAGGCGAAGAGGAAGCCGATGCAGAAGAGCATGGGCGTGGTGAAGCTGAGCTGTCCTCGCCACAGGGTGCCGATCCAGTTGAAGAACTTGATACCGGTGGGCACGGCGATGAGCAGCGAAAGCAGCGAGAAGAAGGGCAGCAGCACCGTGCCGGTGGTGAACATGTGGTGCGCCCACACCCCGGTCGACAACGCGGCGATGGCCATGGTGGCGAAGACCATTCCCTTGTAGCCGAACAGCGGCTTGCGGGAGAAGGTCGGGATCACCTCGGTGGCGATCCCGAAATACGGCAAGGCCAGGATGTACACCTCGGGATGGCCGAAGAACCAGAAGAGGTTCTGGTACAGCACCGGCACTCCGCCCCCCTGCACGGAGTAGATGTGGGTGCCGAAGTGGCGGTCGGCGAAGAGCAGCACCACCGCGGCAGTGAGGATGGGGAAGGCGATGAGGATGAGCAGCGCCGTCACCAGCATGTTCCAGGTGAAGATGGGCATGCGGAACATGGTCATGCCCGGGGCGCGCAGGTAGAAGATGGTCGTGATCAGGTTGACGCCGGTGAAGATGGCCGAGAACCCGGTCAGCGCCAGCGAGAGGATCCACAAGTCGGGGCCCGACCCGGGGGAGAAGGCGGGCAGCGACAAGGGCGCATAGGCCACCCAGCCGAAGGCCGCCGCGCCGCCGGCCACCATGAAGCCGAGCATCATGGTGATCGACCCGGTGAGGTACAGCCAGTACGACAAGGCGTTCAGGCGGGGGAAGGCCATGTCGGGCGCACCCACCTGCAGCGGCACGATGTAATTGGCCAGACCGCCGAAGGCGAAGGGCCCGGCGAACAGGTACAGCATCAGGCTGCCGTGCATGGTGAACAGCTCGTTGAACTGCTGCGGGCTGACGAAGCTGCTGTTGGGGCTCAGCAGCTGGGTGCGGATGAGCAGCGCCATGATCCCGGCCAGGAAGAACATGACCACCGAGGTGACGATGTAGTTCATGCCGATCACCTTGTGATCGGTGCTGGTCATCCACTTGAGCAGCCCGCTGGGCCCCTCGTGGTGTTCGGCGTGCGCGTCGCCGGCGTGGGCGCGTTCGGCCAGGACGGTCATGATGACGAGCTCCCCTGTTGGGCCAGCCAGGCCTGGTACTGGGCCGGCGGCAGGGCCACCACGTGGAACAGCATGATCGAGTGGTACAAGCCGCAGAACTGGGTGCACTGGGCCCGGTAGACCCCGGCGCTGGTGACGTTGAAGTCGAACTGGTTCAGCACACCCGGTTGCGCGTAGCGGGAGAAGTTGAACTCGGGGACGTAGAAGCCATGGATGACGTCCCGGGACCGCAGGTTGATGTGGACCGTCTCACCGACGGGGAGCACGAGGCCCGGTCCCAGGCAGTAGTCGGCCGGTGCACACGGCGTCCCTCCGGGCCCCGTCGCCCCCACCGGGTCGGGGTCGTTCGAGGTCTCGCCGCGCACCGAGACGTTGGTGCCGGGGTAGTCGAACTGCCATCCCCACTGGAAGGCGGTCACGTTCACCGTGGCGTCGGGCCGGGACACGACGTTGGTGATCTTGTTCTCGTCGAAGGCGGTGAAGCCGAACAGGACCAGCACGATGATGATGGGGACGATCGTGTAGGCCAGCTCCAAGGGGATGTGGTACTGGAACTGCTTGGGCATCTCGTCGGAGCGGCGCCGGTAACGGATCACCGCCCACAGCATGAGCAGGCCTACGAAGAGCCCCACCACGATGGCGGCGATGAACGTGCCCGCCCACAAGCTGAATTCGTCGTGAGCCTGGGTGGTCTTGCCCCGGTACCCCCAGAAGTTGGGCACCTGGCAGCCCCCGAGCAGCACGGCCAGGAGACCTCCCGCCGCCAGGGCCGCGACCCGCCGGCGACGGGTTCCGGGCGCGGCCGAGCGCTGCGGCGGGCTGTTCACGGCGCCGACCTTATCGAACCGCACCCGGCAGGTAGTAGTTGACCGCAGCCCTGTTCAGGGGGCTTCGCCGGCCCGGGCGGTGGACTCCCGGGCGGCCCAGTTGAACACCCCTTTGGCCATGGTCGAGGTGGCCCGCGCCGCGCGCGTCGAGCACACGCGGGCCCGTGTCCGCTGGATCCCCGGGTCGTCGGGCGCGGCCAGCGCGGCCAGCTCGGCCAGGTGGCCGGCGACGCGCAGCGCCGTCTCGCGCTCGGCGTCTCCGGTTGCCCCGTCGTCGCGGCCCGCGCCGTGGGCGGCCGCGTCGACCAGGGCCAGCGCGCGCTCGGCCAGCACCGTCGCTCCGCCGGCCAGATCGGCCAGCTCGGCGGCCAGGCGCCCCTCCGGCGCGGGCTTGAGCGAGGCCGGGTTCCCGTCCCACCACCCGCCGTACAGGCGCCAGACGTTTCGCACCACGAACTCCGGCTCGTCGTAGACGGGCTGGAGATACGGGCGCTCGAGCAGCTCCGGAGGCGGCACCACACCGTGGATCACCTCGTCGAGGCGGGCGCCGGCGTTCATCAGCGCCAGGGACTGGGCCACCAGCGACTCGAGCAGCTCGGCCGTGTCGGTCAGGGCCTGGCGGACCCGCGCGGCCCCGATGACGGGGAAGCCGTGGCCGGGGAGGAGGACCTCGGGCTCGAGCGCCACCATCTCGCGCAGGGCCCGGGCCCACTCGGCCGGGTAGCGCTGGACCTTCTGGGGGTTGCCGGCGTTGGGGGAGGCCCAGATGAAGAGGTCGCCGCAGCACAGCACCCGCCGGTCGGGCACCCAGGTCCAGGTGTGATCGTCGGTCTCACCCCGGGCGTGGTGGAGCTCGAAGCGCATCCCGCCCACCTCCAGGTCCATCTGGTGGTCGTAGGTGGTGTCGGGGTAGCGGTACTCGGTGGGCCACCGGAAGCCCGGCACCCCGAACTGCCGCTGGTTGATGATCTCGTTGTACCCGGCGGTGAACACGTAGCGGTCGAAGCGGGCCGGGAGCGACCGGTGCGCCACCACCACCGGCGCCGGCCACCCGCGCTCGGTGGACTCGGCTTCCCATACGGGGACGCCGAACACGTGGTCGACGTGCCCGTGGGAGTACACCGCCGTGTGCAGGCGCCCATCCGACCAAGCGCGCAGGGTGTCGTGCACGGCCTGGGCGACGAAGGTCGACCCGGTGTCGACGAGGACGAGCCCGTCGTCGGTGTCGAAGGCCGACACGTTGGCGAACGAAGGCAGGAAGGCAGTGCCGTCGCCGACCTCGCCCAGGCCGCCCAGGTAGCCGCCCACCGGGTGGATCGACGCGATGTCCACCTCGCCACGCCACAGGCGGTCCGCCAAGGCGAGCACGTCGTCGTTCATGGCCCCTCCCTCGTCGACTCGGGCGAGCCTACGAGGGGGCCCGGGGCTCGGGCCTACTCCTTGGCGGAGCCCTCGCCGGCGTCGGCCGCTTTGGCGTCGGCCGCCTTGGCGTCGGTGGCCTTGGCGTCGGTGGCCTTGGCGTCCGTGTCGTCCGACTTGCCCTTGCCGCCTTCGGCCAGTCCCTTCTTGAACTCGGACTGGGCCGAACCGAGCGAGCGCGCCAGCTTGGGGATCTGCGTGCCCCCGAACAGGACCACGGCCACCACGATGATCACGATGATGAGGTCGGGCCCGAAGATCTCGGCGACGACTGGGTGCATGGCGCTCTTTCCCTTCTTCGCCCCGCCCGCTGTGCGGGGATCTGCACCTGCGACACCAGCCTAGACCTGCCGCGGCGACCTTCCCGTTCGCCAGGTATCCGGCGCCGACGGGTGCCCTGGATGCCCCCGGGATCAGCCGGCCAGGAAGATCCCCAGAATTAACGCCGTCACCGACGCCAGCCCGGACATTGCGCCGAGGGCGCCTATGGCGGCCTTCGACGTGGCCCGGGTGTGCAGCCACGCGGCCAGTCCGGCCACCAGGACCACCGTGATCTTCACCCCGAGGACGGCCTGCCAGGCGTGCGGCTGGGGCGAGCCCGCCGCCGACACGTTCCAGATCCCGGTGGCGAGCAACACGGCATAGGCAGGCCACTGGAGCCGGGCGAAGGCCCAGGCCAGCGTGCGGGGTGCGTCGGGGCCGAGGCCCCGGGCGCTGGGCAACAAGCCGGCCAGGGTGATCTGCCCGCCCACCCACACCGCCGCGGCGAGCACGTGGAGGGAGAGCCGGACGCCGTCGAGGGCCGGCGCGAGCTGTTGCGTCGTGTGGGTCACGGCGCGTCTTCGGTGCGGCCGGCTACTTGCCCTGCCAGTTCGGGGCGCGCTTCTCGGCGAAGGCCACGGCGCCCTCCATGGCGTCGGCCGAGGTGAAGACCTCGGTGAAGGTCCCATCGTTCAGGGCCCAGGCCTCGTCCTCGGACAGATCGGCGCTACCGAGCATGACGCGCTTCGAGTAGCGCACGGCCATGGGCGCGTTGGCCGCCACGACCTCGGCCAGGGCGATGGCCTCGTCCATGAGCATGGCCGCCGGCACCACCTTGTTGATGAGACCGATCTGGTAGGCGCGCTCGGCGTCGATCGGATCGCCGGTGAGCGCGAGCTGCAGGGCGACCGCCCTGGGGATGCGCTTGGGCAGCCGCAGGAGCCCGCCCGCCCCGGCGATCAGTCCGCGCTTGACCTCGGGAATGCCGAACACGGCGTGGTCGGCCGCCACCACCAGGTCGCACGACAGCATGATCTCGCAGCCCCCCGCCAGAGCGGTGCCGTTCACGGCGGCGATGAGGGGCTTGGGGAACTTCCGGCGCGTGAGGCTGGCGAAGCCGTGCTCGTCGATGATCCCGACGCCCTGTCCCGAGGCGAAGGCCTTGAGGTCCATGCCGGCCGAGAACGACTTGTCGCCCGCCCCGGTGAGCACGACGACCCAGCAGTCGTCGTCGAGGGCGGCGGACTCGAGGATCCCGGCCATGGCCTCGGTGACGTCGCGATTGATGGCGTTGCGGGCCTCGGGCCGGTTGATGGTGACGATCTCCACGTGCCCCCGGCGCTCACGCTCCACTGCCGACATGCTGCGCTCCTCTTCTTCTGGGCTCTTGTCCTCGAATGTCTCTCTGGAGAAGCTGGGCTCTCCCGGGAGTCTGCCCGCCGGCCCACGCCGGGTCGAACCCGTGGGCCCGCCTCACCCGGTCAGGCGGTAGCGCGGCGGGCGGCCCGCTACCTCGACGAGCCGGCCGACCAGGTTCTGGCCGGCCAGGGCGGCCAGCTCCGAGCTCTCGGCCGCCGCGGCCACCTGACGCCCGTCGGCCAGCCGGGCGACGACCGGTGCGGCGATGGGCGTGCCCGCCGGGCCCATGACCACCGTCGAGGCCGTCACCGTGGCGGGGCCGTCGGCTTCCTCGGCCACCACCAGGGCGCTGTCGTCGATGGCCGCCTGCGCCACGGTCGTATTGCCGGCCCGCCACCCGTGCTCCGCGGGGACGGTCCCGTACAGGCCCACCGAGTGCTTGGTGGCGTACCAGCCCAAGCCGGTCACGAGCCCGGTGCCCCCGCGCTGGCGCACGAGGTCGGTCATGGTGGCGATGGCGTGCAGGGTGTAGTCGTTTCCCGGTCCGCCGAAGTAGGGGAGCCCACCGGTGACGGTGAAGCCGCGGCGGTCGTCGAGCTCGAGGCCGAGGGCGGCCGCGCCCATCTGCACGGCGCAAGGGAAGCATGAGTACAGGTCGAAGGCACTCACGTCGTCGATGCCCAGTCCGGCCACCTCGAGCGCAGCCGCGCCGGCCGCGGCGATGGCCGGCGAGGCCCCGAGGTCGGGACGGGCGCTCGGGAACCACACGTCGACGGCATCCGCGCCGGCCAGGACGAAGACAGCCCGGTCGGCCACCCCCGCGCGCCGGGCTGCTCCCAACGAGGTGACCACGACGGCGGCGCCCTGGTCGACACCCATCACCGCGCACATGCGCTTGGGATAGGGCTCCGCCACCAGGCGGTTGTCCGGCGTCACGTCGGCCAGCTCGGCCGGGCCCCGCTGCTCGGGGAACCAGGCGACCGGGTGCCCGGCGGCCACCTCGGTGAAAGGCGCCATGAGCTCGCCCAGCGCTTTGCGGTGTTCGGGGAAGTCGCGCCCGGCGCGCGCCGCCAGCACGCTCTCGAACATGGCGTAGACGTGGACGGGGGCGAGCATGCCGGCCGCCATCTCGGCCGCACCCACGCCGGAGCGATCGTCGCCGACCACCGGATCGGGGGCGAGCCCGGCTTCGAGCTCGTGGCGGCTCGTGTCCGCCGTGGCCCCGTCCTCGCCGGCTCCCACCCGGGCGCGCAGGGAGCGCTGGGCCTCCGCCCCGGCCACCAGCACGGCATCGTGCTCACCCGAGGCGATGGCGGCGGCGGCGCGATTGACCGACCACTGGGGCGAGTTGCCGCCGATGGTGGTCACTTCGGTGACATCGGGCGTGCACCCGACGCGCCGGGCCAGCGCGCCGGCCCCACCGGGCGGGGCGGGCGACAGCATG
>DATGGF010000346.1:0-5457 GCA_035308625.1 Acidimicrobiales bacterium
CACGAAGAGGCCATCGACCGCCGCCTGGCCGCTTTCGGCTTCCCCGATGCCCGGCGGACCCGCGCCGCTGTGGCCGAGCTCGCCGGCGGGCTCACCCGCCGGTCGCGTCTCATGGCCCAGCTCCTGCCCTTGCTGCTCGACTGGCTGTCGGTGAGTCCCGACCCCGACTTGGGGCTGCTCGGGCTGCGCAACCTCGTGGCCGGTCGCCATCAGCGGGCGCTGCTCGTCACGAGCTTCCGCGAGTCACCGGAGACGGCCCGCCGACTGTGCCTGTTGCTCGGCTCGAGCCGCGCCTTGGGCGAGGCCTTGCAACGCAATCCCGAACTCATCGCCGTGCTCGACGACGACGGCGCGTTGGCTCCCACCCCCCGACCGGATCTGGTGGCCGACGCCGGCCAGCGCCTGGCCCGAGCCGGCGACGACGACGCCCGGCGGGCACAGCTGGTGCGGCTCCGTCAGGACCAGTTCGTGCGCACTGCGGCGCGCGACGTGCTCGATCTCGACGACCTGGTGGGGACGGGCGCGTCGCTGACCTCCGTGGCCGAAGCGATACTCGAGGCGGCGGTGCAGGCAGTGGCGCCGGACGGGGGCTTCTGTGTGGTGGGCATGGGCCGCCTCGGCGGCGCCGAGCTGGCGTATGCCAGCGATCTCGACGTCCTCTTCGTCCATGAAGGGGACCAGGAGCGAGGCGCGGCGCTGTCCGAGGCGCTCCTGCACCTCCTGCACGGGCCGAGCCCGGCCGAACGGGTGGTCGACGTCGACCTGGGTCTCCGACCGGAGGGTTCCCAGGGACCCTTGAGCCGCGACGTGGCCAGCTACGCGCACTACTTCTCCCGCTGGGCCCAGGTGTGGGAGCGCCAGGCCATGTTGCGGGCGAGGACGGTGGCCGGGGACCGGGACCTCGGGGAGCGCTTCATGGCCGCGGCCACGGAATTCGTGTGGGGTCGCCCCCTCGAGGAGGACGAAGTCGCCGAGATCAGGCGGATGAAGGCGCGCATCGAGCGCGAGCGCATCCCCACCGGTGAGGACCCGCAATTCCATTTGAAGCTGGGGCGCGGCTCGTTGTCGGACGTGGAGTGGACGGTGCAGCTCCTCCAGTTGCGCCACGGGGTGGCCGGCACCTCCACCGCCGGCGCGGCGGCCACTCTGGTGGAACGTGGAGTTCTCGAACCATCGGACGCGGAGGCCCTGGGCCAGAGCTACCGCTTCTGCGAGCACACCCGCAACCGCCTGCACCTGGTCGGCGCCCTTCCCGGCGGCGGCCGGAGCGGTGACGCCCTCCCTACGCACGCCCCGTTGCTCTCTTGCCTGGCCCGCAGTCTCGCCACGACCCCGGTGGCGCTGCGCGACGAGTACCGCCGGGTCACCCGGAGGGCGCGGCGCGTGACCGAGCGCGTGTTCTACGGCATCGAAGACGCCTGATCAACGCGGCCGCCGGCGGGCGCGGGCCCGTCGGTAGTGTGGGAGCCGGTGCAGAGGCGGAGCTCGGCATGACGAAGGCCGGGGACGAGACCCAGGTCTCGCGCGTCCCCGACGACCTGGTCGAGACCTTGGTCCGGCTGCTCCCGGATCCCGCCCTGGTGGTCGACGCCCAAGGGCTGATCGCGGCGGCGAACCCACTGGCCGAGCGCCTGTTCGGCTATCCCCCCGGTGCCATCGCCGGTGTGCCCCTCGACGTCCTCGTCCCCGAGCGCTTCCGCTCACGCCACGCCGGGCACCGGGCCTCGTACGTGGCCCACCCGCAGCCTCGGCCCATGGGCGCCAGCCTGTCGTTGTGGGCTCTTCGCCGTGACGGGACGGAGTTCCCGGCCGACATCAGCCTGGCGCCGCTCGGGGTGCCCGAACGGCCGTTCACCCTGGCCGTCATCCGCGACATCACTGGTCGCCGAGCCGAGTTTCAGGCAGAAGCACGGCTGGGCGCCATCGTGTCGTCGTCGGACGACGCCATCGTCTCCACCGACATGAGCGGCACGGTGACGAGCTGGAACCCGGGAGCTGAGCGCCTGCTCGGCTACAGCTCCGACCAGATGATCGGTCGCTCGTTCTGGCGCCTCGTGCCCGGGGATCGCCGGGAAGAGATGGAAGAGCGCATGGCCCGGGTCCGCTCGGGCATGCGGGTCCCGACCTACGACACCAAGCGCCTCGATCGCGACGGTCACGACGTCGACGTGGCTGAGACCATGTCACTGGTACATGGCGTGAGCGGCGAGGCCGACGGGTTCGCGGCCGTGCTCCATGACATCACCGAGCGCAAGCAAGTGGAGCTCGAACTCAGAAGCCTGCTGGCCGCCAGCCAGCGACGGGAGCGGTGGTTGGCCGCCATGTCCGAGATCCGCCTCGCTCTCTTCTCCGGGACCGAGCAGGCGGCGTGGCTCGACATCAACACCAAGCGGGTGAGCGAGCTCCTCGACGCCGATGGCGTCATGGTCGTCCTCCCCCGCAAGGACCTGTCCGGCGAGCTCGAGGTGGCGTCCTCACGCGGGGTGGCCCTGCGGGTGGGGGACCGCCTGCACACCGACACCCTGGCCGGGCGCACCATGCGCACGGGACAGTCGGTGGTGCGCTCGGGCCCTGGCGGGTCGGGGGGAGAAAACGAGGCCCTGCCCGGCGCCCCGGTCGGGCCGCTGGTGCTCGCCGCCCTCACCAGCTCCTCGGGCCCCATCGGCGTGCTCGCGGTGACCCGGGCACTCGGACGCGCGCCCTTCGAGTCCGAAGATGTCCACCTGGTGGAGAGCTTCGCCCAGCAGGCCGGCCTCGGGCTCGAACTGGCCGAGGGGCAGGCCGAGCGGGCGCAGTTCAGCCTGGTGGCCGATCGCGAGCGCATCGCGCGCGACCTGCACGACCACGTGATCCAGCGGCTCTTCGCCGTCGGCATGTCGCTACAGGCGGCAGCCCACTCGATCGCCGACCAACGTGCCCTCGATCGCATCGAAGACTCGGTGGAAGAGCTCGACGCCACCATCCGCGACGTGCGCAGCACCATCTTCTCCTTGGAGATCCAGGCCACCGAGCACGTGGAGTCGAGCGCCCGGGCCCGCATCCTCGACGTCGCCTCCATGGCCGCCCCCGCGCTCGGCTTCCAGCCCCGGCTGCAGTTCGACGGGCCCATCGACACGCGGGTCCCCGAGGAGCTCGTGCCCGATGTACTGGCCGTGGTGCGCGAAGCGCTGTCCAACGCGGCGCGCCACGCCGAAGCCAACACCGTCGAGGTGCACGTGCAGGTGGGCGACGAGCTCGTCATCGCGGTGACCGACGACGGGAAGGGAGCAGCGGGCCGGACCCGCTCGAGCGGCTTGGCCAACCTCCGTCGCCGGGCCGAGCAGCGCCACGGCACCATGGACGTCGGGGTGGGCCGCCGGGGCCGGGGCACCTGCATCGAGTGGCGGGTGCCCCTTCCCGCACCGCGAGGCTGACGGGCCGAGCCGGGCGCCGGAACCGAGCGGACCCGGCCTGAGAGCCCAGCCGGTCCTGGGGGGAACAGCGGCCGGCTGGCTCAGGCGATCACGCCGCTCGGCGGATGGCTATGGGCGGCGGGGGTCAGGCGGCGGGCGCCGCGACGGCCGGGCGGGTGCGGGGAGCGCCTGGAGTCTTCGGCAGCAGCCCCGCCCGGCGGCGCAGCCGGGTCAGGACTCCCTCCCACTCCAGTTGCAGGTGCAGCCAGGTCATGGCTTCGACCAGGGCCTCTTCGTCGATGCCCTCGTCCGACCCGCCCACCGGAGCCTCGTAACTGGCTCGTCTCTGAGATACGGTCATGTATCTATGATACGTCATAGAAACAGAGAGTCAAGACCGTTCCCAACCAGCCCGTCAGGAGGCAGAATGGCAGGCATGGGGGACCAGGCCGATACCGCAGGCATTCCGGTCGAGCGGTGGACCCCGGAGCGACGCCGCGAGCTCACCCGCACTGCCTTGATCGAGGCGGCCGCCGCCGTGTTCTCGCGGCGCGGTTTCTACGGCGCCTCCCTGGACGAGATCGCCGAAGCGGCCGGGTTCACCCGTGGCGCCATCTACAAGAACTTCGCCGACAAGGAAGGGCTCTTCCTGGCCACCATCGAGCGCCGGGACCAGCAGACGCTGGCCGCCTTCTCGGAATGGTTCGACGAGCGCATCGAACAGGGCAAGACCCCGGGCACCGAGGACACCGCCGCGCTGGCCCTGGCCTTCCAGCAGATCATGGGGCGCAACATGGACTGGTTCGCCCTGGACCTCGAAGCCCGCCTGTACGCGTTGCGCAACCCGGAGTTCCGTGAGCGCTACGTGGCCAACTACCGGACGTTGTCCGAGTCGGTGGTGCGTTTCATGGAGGAGCTCAAGGCAGCCGGCTTCCGCACCAAGCTGCCTCCGGAGAGGCTGGCCCGCATCGTCGAGGTGGCCACGGAGGGATTCGTCGCCTGGGCCTTCCTCGATCCTGATGACGGGCAGCTGTTCGAGTCGTTCTTCGAATTGCTCCTCGGCGCGGTAGCCGAGAGTGACGACTGAGGTCCGCCGGCCGGGACTCGATCCAGAGGACCGGGATCAGGGAGCGACGCGGCGCAACGTGCCCGTGAGATGTTCCTGGAGCTCCTGGCCCACCGCCCCCATGCCCACGACGTAGTCGAGGACGTCGCCTTCCACCGAGATGCGCCGGGTCAGCGCGGTGACCTCCTTGGCCGTGCTGGTCGAGGCGACCACCCGGCTGCGCAGTTCGAGCGTGCGCCCGCTCAGCGTTCCCTCTTCGACTTCGACGACACCGGTTGGGTGGGCGATCACCATCTCGACGTGGCCGCCTTCGCCCAGGCGCAGGTATCCCGTCTCGGCGTGCATGGCCCGCCCGTCGTCGGGATGCCACGTCCGCTGGGCGTAGCTCAGATACGGCCGGCCGACGTGGCTGACACGCACCTCTTCCTCGTAGGCGAACGGCGCGATGGTGGCGTAGCCGCCGGTCCCCCGGCCGGCCCACGTGCCGAGAAGGAAGCCGAGCGCGGCCACGGCCGGGTGCACGGTGGGGCCGTCAGCGGCGGTGGGAGGGGGGACGCTCACCGGTTCGTACGGTAGACCGCCGAGGCGGCCGTCATGCCGCGTAATTGCGCAGCAGCTCGAGCACCCGCCCGGCCTGCGGTCCTTCGGTCTGAAGACGCGTGGCTAGCGGGTCGAGGCGGCGGGCTCCCACCCGGCAGAAATCCCCGGCCGGGCCGCGCACCGAGGTGGCCGCGTCCTCCGGGCCGAAGGACCAGACCTCGCCCTCGGGTCCGGTGAGCTCGCAGCGCACGTCGGGAGCCTGTTCGCCGAGCACCGAGAAGGCATACGGGATCGTGCGATGCCCCAGCCAGGCCACGTGGCGCAGACGGGCGGTGTCTTCGTAGGGGAAACCGAGGGGCCCGGTGATGTCGAGGCCGTGGGCCCAGTGCTCGGCCAGACGGGTGGTGGCGAGGGTCCGGGGGCGAAGCGGTGTCGTCGCCCACGGCACGGCCCGCGCCG
>DATGGF010000347.1:0-3698 GCA_035308625.1 Acidimicrobiales bacterium
CACGATCCGCGTGGTCTCCTCCACCGCCGCTCCCCGCAGGCGCAGAAAGAGCACGGGCAGCTCCTCGCGCAGGTCGCCACACATGGTGACCACGCAGCTCGCGGCGCAGGCGTCGTCGATGGTGGCCCGGGGCAACCCCAGGACGAGCTCGGCGGGCAGGCCGTCGCCCAGCTGGGCGTCGACCGAGTCGGTGCCGATGATGCCCTTGGCCAGCTTGGCCCAGGCGTAGGCGTCCTCGTTGGCCAGCCGCGCCCCGCCCACGAAGCCGACGGCGCCGGGACCCGACGCCATGACCCGCTTGAGCCCGTCGGCCACGGTGGTGAGCGCCTCGGCCCACGTGGCGGTCTCCAGCTCGCCGCCGGCACTGCGCCGCACGAGCGGCTCGGTCAGCCGGTCCTCGGAGTTGACCGCTTCGTAGGCGAAGCGGCCCTTGTCGCACAGCCAGCTCTGGTTGACCGGGTCGCTGTCGATACCCAGCAGGCGGGTGATGCGGTTGGACGACGACTGCACCGCCACCCGGCAACCCACCGCGCAGGTGGTGCAGGTGGACTCCACCTGGTCGAGGTCCCATGGCCGGGCGGTGAAGCGGTACGGCGTCGCCGTCAGCGCTCCCACCGGGCAGATCTGCACGGTGTTGCCGCTGAAGTACGACGTGAAGGCGTGGCCGTCGGCCACGTTGACCTCGACGCGGTCGCCGCGCCCGAGGAAGTCGATCTGCGCCTCGCCCGCCACCTCGGCGGCGAAGCGCACGCACCGGCCGCATTGGATGCACCGCTCGCGATCGAGCAGCACCAGCTCCGACAGGGCGATGGGCTTGGCCCAGTGCCGCTTCTCCTCTACGAACCGGCTCTCCCCCGGCCCGTAAGCGAGCGTCTGGTCCTGGAGCGGGCACTCGCCGCCCTTGTCGCACACGGGGCAGTCGAGCGGGTGGTTGACGAGGAGGAGCTCGAGCACCCCGTCTTGCGCCTTCTTCACCTTGTCGGAGGTGGTGACCACCTCCATGCCGTCGCTCACGGGCAGGTAGCAGGCCGGCTGCAACGAGAAGCCGCGGGGGCCGCTCACCTCGACCAGGCACATGCGGCACATGCCCACCGGCTTCATGCGCGGGTGGTAACAGAAGCGCGGGATGAAGACGCCGGCCCCTTCGGCCGCGGCAATGAGGAACTGGCCGGCGGCCACCTCGACGTCGTGGCCGTCGAGGGTGATGTGCACCGTCGACCCAGGCTCGGCCCGCGGCGCGGTGGCGTGGTGCGACGTGACGACGGGATCAGCCATGGGGGCAGCCTCCGTCCTTCACGTGCACCAGGAATTCGTCGCGGAACATGCGGATGCCCGAGGCGATCGACGACGGGATGGACGGCCCCAGCACGCAGATGGTGGTCTGCTGCGGTGGCCAGCTCACGCCCGGGGCCAGGTTGTCGCACACGTCCATGAGCAGATCCAGATCGCTCTCGAGCCCGGCGCCGTCCTCGATGCGGCGCAGGACGTTCTCGAGCCAGCCGCTCGCCTCGCGACACGGGGTGCACTGACCGCACGACTCGCGGCGGAAGAAGCGCGTGATGCGCCAGGCGGCGCGCACGGCGCAGGTTGAGTCGTCCATGACCACCACCGACCCCGACCCGAGCATCGACCCCTACTCGGCCACCTCGTCCTGGCCCAGGGGGAGGTCGAGGTGCTGGGGCCCGAACCAAGGGGCGGAGACGCCGCCGGGGATGATGGCCTTGAGCTCGCGCCCGCCGGGGATGCCGCCGCCGAGCACCGGGGCGAAGATGAGGTCGCGGAAGGTGGTCTTCACCATCTCGACCTCGTAGACGCCGGGGTTGCGGACGTGCCCCGACAAGGCGAACAGACGCGTGCCCGTGGAGCGACCGGCCCCCAGCGCACTGAAGGCGGCCGAGCCGTGGACCATCACCCAGGGCAGGTTCGACAACGTCTCCACGTTGTTCACCACCGTGGGCTCGCCGTACAGGCCCACCGCGGCGGGGAAGTAGGGCGGCTTGATGCGGGGGAAGCCGCGCTTGCCCTCGAGGCTCTCGAGCAGCGCCGTCTCCTCGCCGCAGATGTAGGCGCCGGCGCCCGGGTGCACGACGACGTCGAGGCTGAAGCCCGACCCGAAGATGTCACGGCCCACCGCGCCGTGTTCGTAGGCGTCGTTCAGCGCCGCCTGCACGCGCTCGAGACCGAGGGCGAACTCACCGCGCACGTAGACGAAGGCCCGCGCCGCCTGGATGGCGTAGGCGGCGATGACCACCCCTTCGATGAGCTGGTGCGGGTCGCGCTCGACGAGCAGGTGGTCCTTGAAGGTGGCTGGTTCGCTCTCGTCGCCGTTCACCACCAGGAAAGGCACCGGGCCCTTGCGCAGCATGGACCACTTGCGCCCGGCCGGGAAGCCGGCGCCGCCGCGCCCCAGCAGGCTCACCGCGTCGACTTCGGACGCCACCGCTTCGGGCGTCATGGTCAGCGCCTTGCGCAGGCCGGCGTAGCCGCCGCTGTCGAGATAGCGCTCGAGCGTGTGCGAGTCGTCGTGCTCCAAGCGGGCGGTGATGATGCGGGGCGCGTCGGTGATGGCCATCAGCCGGCACCACCCGTCTCGGCCCGCGAGGCGATGGCCGCGGCCATGGCTTGGCGCTCTGAGCGCACGGTGGCGTCGTCCACGCGGAGGCCACCTTGACGCCGCACCCGCACCAGGGTGCCGTGGTGCGGCACCACCTGGTCGAGCTTGCCGGCGCGCAGATCGGCGATGAGCGCGTCGAAGGCGTCGGGGGTCAGGTCACCGAAGAAGCGGTGGTTCACCTGGCACACCGGCGCCCGCCCGCAGTCGGCCAGGCATTCGGCCTCCTCCAGGGTGAACATGGCGTCGGCGGTGGTGGAGCCGGCCCGCACGTCGAGGTGCTCCTCGGCGTGCTCCAGCAATTCGTAGGCGCCGCGCAGCATGCAGGCGATGTTGGTGCACACCGACACCAGGTACCGCCCCACGGGCTCGGTGTGGAGCATGTCGTAGAACGACGCGGTGCCCAGCACCTCGGCCGGCGCCAGGTCGAGGAGCTCGGCGATCTCGTCGATGGCCTCGGGGCGCAGCCAGCCGTCGTGCTCCTGGGCCAGGTGGCAGATGGGCACCAGGGCCGAGCGCGGGTGGGGGTACAAGGCGATCAGCTCGCGGGCCTGGGCCATGACCTCGTCGGAGAGATGCCGAGTCGTCACCGGTCGACCTCGCCCATGACCGGGTCGACCGAGGAAATGGTCGCCACCGCGTCGGCCACCAGGCCGCCCCGCAGCATGACGGGCAGCGCCTGCAGGTTGACGAACGACGGCGCCCGGATGTGCAGACGGTAGGGCTTGGCCGTGCCGTCCGACACCAGGTAGCAGCCGAGCTCGCCCCGGGGCGACTCCACCGCCACGTAGACCTCCCCTTCGGGGACCTTGAAGCCCTCGGTGAAGATCTTGAAGTGGTGGATGAGAGCCTCCATCGATTCGTCGATGCGGGCGCGCGGCGGCGGGGTCACCTTCTTGTCCTGCACCCGGTAGTCGCCGGTGGGCATCTTGTCGAGGACCTGCCACAGGATGCGCACCGACTCGCGGATCTCGTTGAGGCGGATGGCGTAGCGGTCGAAGTTGTCGCCATAGGTGCCCACGATGACGTCGAACGCCACCTGGTCGTAGGCCAGGTACGGCGCGCTGCGGCGCAGGTCCCAGGGCAC
>DATGGF010000348.1:0-4300 GCA_035308625.1 Acidimicrobiales bacterium
GCTCGTCGTAGAGGCGGGGGAGTGACGGGATCGCCTCGAGCGCGTCCTCGGCGGTGACGAGCAGCTCGGTGTGGGCCGTGCCCAGGTGGGCGGCGACCGCGGCCGCATGGCGTGACTCATCGAAGGCGTCGTCGTCGAAGGCGATGGTGAACGTGCGCACCTTGCCGCGGCCGTGCGCCTGCATCAGCGCCACCACCAGCGACGAATCGATGCCCCCCGACAGAAAGGCGCCGAGGGCCACGTCAGAGCGCATGCGGATGCGCACCGCCTGGCCCAACACGCTGTCGAGCTCGGCCAGGGCGGAGTCGAGGTCGAACCGCCCGCGCCCCAGGGCCGCCGCCTCGGCCACCTCGGCTAGAGACCAGTAGGCCTCGGGCTCGGGCAGCGTGCCCGGCGGGCACGTCGAATCGATCCTCACCAGGCACCCGGGTGGCACCTTGACCACTCCGGAGTACACCGAGTGGGGCGCGGGGATGCAGTTGTGGCGGAAGTACAGCGCAATGGCGTCCCGGTCGATCCTGGGGGCGAAGTCGTGGTGCGCCCTCAGCGCCTTCAACTCGGAGCCGAAGAGGAGGCATTGCCCGGCCCAGCCGAAGTAGAGGGGCTTCTCGCCGAAGCGGTCGCGGGCCAGGTACAGGCACTGCTCCTGGTTGTCCCACACGGCCAGAGCGAACATCCCGTTGGCCCGTTCCAAGGTGCGCCGCACGCCCCACCGTTCGAATCCGGCCACCAGCACTTCGGTGTCCGAAGTGCCCCGGAACTCACGGCCAGTGCGCTTCAGTTGCTGACGCAGCTCGACGTAGTTGTAGAGCTCGCTGTTGGTCACCACGACGTAGCGGCCGTCGGCTGACGGCATCGGCTGGTGCCCGGTCGGGGAGCAGTCGATCACGGCCAGGCGCCGGTGCCCGAGACCGACACCGCGCTCGGAGTCGATGAAGGTTCCCCGGTCGTCAGGCCCGCGATGGGCCAGTGCGGCGGTCATGGCGTCGAGTCGCCCGGAAAGGAGCGTCTCGTCGGGACGGCGACGGTCCCAGAGGCCGGCTATCCCGCACATGGCATCGCCCGGCTCGGGGCACGGTCAGTGACGATGGCCGGACGGGCCATCGGGCGCCGATGTGCGGCGCGCACCCCCGGTGCCCGGACCCCCACGTCTTGTACGATACAGGGCGTTGCGCGCCTGTCTGGGGGCCGGTGCCGGAACGCGCAGGGGGGTGCGTGAAGCAGGAGTCCGGCCGAGCGGGAGCACCCCGGGGATGCCGGGTCGTGACCACGTCGATGACGGCGCGGCTGCTGCTGGCCCATCAGCTGCGCAGCCTCACCGAGATCGCCTGGAGCGTCGTCTCCGGGGACGAATTCGACGAGGCGCCCGGCGACATCGAGGTGGAGGTCGTGCCCATCCGGCGTGAGTTCTCGATCTCGGACCTGTCCTCGTTCGTGTCCTTGTGGCGGCTCTTTCGCCATCGCCGGTTCGCCTTCGTGCAGACCCACACGCCCAAGGCCTCCTTCCTGGGCTTGCCCGCGGCGCGGCTGTCGGGCACCACCGCGCTCTACACCATCCACGGCGCTCTGTACTTCCGTGACAACACCCGGCGGGCCAATCTCCTCGGCTGGCTGTTCGAGAAGTGGTGCTGCACCTGGGCCCACCACGTTCTGGTCCAGAGCCGCGAAGATGAGCGGGTGTTGCCAAAGGCGCACGTGTGCCCGGCCCGCAAGATCCATTACGTGGGCAACGGCGTGGTGCTCGAGCGCTTCACCGCTGCCGCGGAACCGCCGACCGACGACGGCGCCCCCGTCGTGCTCATGGTGAGCCGCCTGGTGCGGGAGAAGGGGTGCGCCGACTTCATCGAGGTGGCCCGGCGTCTCGCCGGGCAGGCTCGTTTCGTCCACGTCGGTCCCCGCGAGCACGACCAGAGCGACGCCCTCACCGACGACGAGCTGGCCCGCGCCTCGGAGGTGGTCACCTTCGTCGGGCCCGTCGACGACGTCCGCCCCCACCTGGCCGCGGCCGACCTCGTGGTTCTGCCGTCCTACCGCGAGGGCATCCCCCGCGCCGCCATGGAGGCGGCCGCTGCGGCCCGGCCCGTCGTGGCCTACGACGTGCGCGGCGTGCGGGAGGTCATCGACCCCGACAGCGGGCTGCTCGTCCGCCGCGGCGACACGGGGGCGCTGGCCGGGGTGGTGGAGCGCCTAGTGGCCGACCCCGGCGCGCGGCGGGAGCTCGGACGCCGGTGCCAGGAGCGAGTGGTGGAGCGCTTCTCCGAGGACGAGGTGATCGCCCGGTTGCGCACCGTCTATTCCGAGCTCATGGCCGCCTCGTGAGCGCGGCGGCGCCGTCGGCCGGGCCCACGGTGTGTGCCACGGTAGACGTCGAGGACTTCTACGAAGGTATGGCCGTGCTCGGCTCGCCCGTCGCCGAGGCGCGGCGACGGCGGGGCGACGGCCTGGCCTCGCTGCTCGGCGAATTGACCGACGAGGCCAGCGCCCCCAAGGTCACCCTGTTCGTGGTGGGCCGCTACGCGGACCAACTGCGTGGGCCCCTGGCCGATTTCGCCGCCGCCGGCCACGAGATCGCCAGCCATGGGCCCGACCACGGGCGCCTGCCGCCGAGCGGTTTGGTGGACTGGCTCCGCCGCGGCCGCGACATGCTCGAGCAGGTGCTCCAAGCTCCCGTGCGCGGCTTTCGCTCACCGCGTTTCGACGTGCCCGACGCTGGTCTGGCCTCCTACCGCGCGGCGTTGGCCGAGGCGGGCTACACGTACGTGTCCGACTCGTCCTTCCTCGGCGTGGCCAGCCCGGTGGCCGAGCTGCCCGTCCTCACCTGGCGCGGGGTGCGGGTGGGCGGCGGCAGCTACCAACGCTTCCTCCCCGGCGCCCTGGTGGCCGGAGCGGTGCACCGCTCGGCCCAGCCGGCCGTGGTCTACTACCACTCCTACGATTTCGACGGGAGCCTGCCCGGCCTCGGCGCAGTGCGCTCGGCGGCGCTGGCTCGCCAGCTCGTGGCCCGGGGCCGCATACGCGCCGAGTTCCGTCGGATCACCGCCCGCTTCGGATCGAGGACGTGTGCCGATGTCACCAGCTGAGTTCGAGACCTACTTCGACGACCGGGCCACACGCTTCGCCGCCTTCTATGGCAACGAGCGAGTGGCGCGGATGCTGGGCCGAGGGCCGCTCTTCGACCGGTTGCGTGGGGCCATCGACATGGTGGTGGCCAGTGGCGCTGAGCGGGTCCTCGACGTCGGGTGCGGCAGCGGGCCGCTGTTCGCCCCCTTGGCGGCGCGGGGCATCTCGGTGGTGGGCATCGACCCTGCCGCCGCCATGGTCGAGCTGGCCCGCCGCGAGGCCGAGCCGCTCGGCGGCCGGGTGACCGTGGAGACGCGGCGCTGGGAGGACATCGACGAGGTCGATGCCTACGACGCGGCGGTGGCCCTCGGGGTCTACGACTATGTCGACGAGCCCGGGGCGCTGCTCACCCGGATGGGCCGGGCCGCACCGCACGTCGTGGCCTCGTTCCCCTCGCCCGGGCTTCGGGTGCGGTTGCGTAAGGTCCGCTATGGCGCCCGCGGCGTGCACGTGCACGGATATGACCGCCAGCGCCTGGCCGACGTTGCCGCCGAGGCGGGAATGCAGGTGGTGGAGCTCAGGCCACTGGGCCGGGCCGGCTTCCTGGCCCATTTCGGGCGCGCCGCCGGCTGAGGCCGCGTTCGAAGAGCGGCTCGAGGAACGACCACCAGATCGATACCACCGCGTCGAGGCTGAAGCGCTCGGCGCAACGGACGCGGGCAGCGGCGCCCATCCGCTGGCGCAGCGCTTCGTCGGTGAGCAGGCGGGCAGTTGCCTGCACCATGGCGTCGGTGTCGCCGCCGTCGACGACCAGGCCCGTCACGCCGTCGTCCACGATCATGGCCACCCCCGGGACCCGGCTGGCTACCACGGGCAGCCCGGACAACCCGGCCTCGATGAGCACCCCGGGCATGCCCTCGCCGGTGGGCCGGCTGGGGAAGAGCATGACGTCGGCGCGGCGCAGCACCGGCGCCACGTCCTCCAGCGTGCCGAGCATCTCGATGCCCGCCTCGGCGGCCGGGGCAGCCAGCTCGCCGTGTAATGGCCCACCCCCGACCATCGCCGCCCGCAGCGCGACCTGTTGGCGGCGCAACTCGCCCACCACCTTCACGAAGCGGTCCGGCCCCTTGCCCGAGTTGAGCGCGCCCACGAAGGCGAGCAGGGGCGCGCCGACCTCGGACTCGTGGGGTGTCCGCGGCCGGAAGACCTCCGGGTCACGGCCGTTGGGCGCCAGCACCAA
>DATGGF010000349.1:0-2353 GCA_035308625.1 Acidimicrobiales bacterium
GGCGGGGGGAGCTTCGAGGTCGCGGTGGGAGAGGCCGGCCACATCCGTTACGCCACCAGCGCGCCGGTGGGAGCTACGCGACTGCGCGGAGAACTGGGTGTCGGTGATGTGCTCGGCGAAGCCGGGGTACGAGCGGTGCAACAGCGCACCGCCGGTGTGCTCGACGAGATCGCCGGGGCGCTCGCCCGCTACAAGGGTGTCGCCCGCCGGACCGTGGTGAGTGGCGGCACTGCCCGGGCGCTGGCCCGGCTGGCGACGGCGCGCACCCGGGAGGACGGCGCGGGCATGACCGGCGGGGTGAACCAGGTCGAGCTCCCGGCCGAGCAGGTCGCCCACATGGTGGCGCTGCTGTGCGGTCTCACCCTGAAGCAGCGCCTGGCCCTTCCCGGCATGCCGCCCCGGCGCGCTGCCATGATCCCGGTGGGAGCAGCGATCCTGTCCACTCTGGCCTCGGTGCTCGGAGTGGAGCGGTACGTCGTGAGCGAGTGGGGGTTGCGCGAAGGCGCGATCCTCGACGCTCTGGGCTCCTTCTGAGGCACGACTGCACCTGGCAGGGCCGCCCGGGGACGAGCCCCCGGCTGCTCCCTTAGGTGGGTGCTGTTACTTCTTGCCCAGGATCCGGTTCATCTTGGTGCCGCACACGGGGCAGGAGCCCTGGGCGGCCCGCCGGCCATTGGCCAGCTCGACCTCCTGGCCCTCGAATTGCCTCTTCTCGCGGCACTTGACGCAGTAGCCCTCGTACGACGCCACGGTCGCCTCCTCATTGTCCCTGCGACTGTCCTGCGCCCCGTCCAGGTGGCTGATCGGGTCGGGTCGACGGTAGCGCCGCCCACCAGGGAGTTCGCGGATCCTCGGGGAGAACGCCATTTGCCTGGCCCGAACGGCACCGGGTGTGGCGCGCCGGTCACCACCGGAGGTGACCGGGTGCGCTGGCGACGACTGCCGGCGGGTGACAGGGTTCGCGCCCTGGAAGTCTGCCTGTGGGAGCTGCCGTGACCTCGTCCGAACAAGAGCCCGTGATCGCCGTGCTGGCCGAGCAGTGGTCGGCCATCGCCGAGCTCGGAGACGAGCTCGGCACGGGGGAATGGGACCTGCCGTCGGAGTGCCCGGGCTGGACGGTGCGTGACCTCGTGTCGCACATGATCGGCACCGAGCGTTCGCTCCTGGGGGAGTCGGCACCGCCGGCGCCGCCCACGCAGGCCCCCCATGTCCGCAACCCCGTGGGGGCTTCCAACGAGGCCTGGGTGGAGGCACGCCGGTCGCAGCCGGGCCGGCAGGTCCTCGACGAGTTCCGTGACGTGACCGGCCGGCGCCTGGAGCAGCTGCGTTCGTTCGGTCCCGAACGCTTCGAGCGTGCCGGCCCGAGTCCTGTGGGCGAGGTCCCGTATCGCGAATTCATGCAGGTGCGGGTCATGGACTGCTGGGCCCACGAGCAGGACATGCGGGTGGCCACCGGCCGCCCTGGGCATGTCGAGGGGGCGCCGGCTGTCATTGCGCTGGACCGGATGGTGTCGGCTCTCCCGTTCATCGTGGGCAAGCGGGCCGGGGTCGCCGAGGGGACGAGCGTCCGCTTCGAGCTGACCGCGCCGGCGGACCGGCACGTCGACGTGATCGTGCGCGAAGGCCGGGCTCGCGCCGAGCCGGTAGGCCAACCGGATGCCGTCCTCGTCTTCCAGGGCGACGCCTTCTGGCGGTTGTGCTGCGGGCGGGTGAGTGGCGACGCCGCGTTGGACGCCGGCCTGGTCGCGGTTCGCGGTGACGACGAAATGGGCCGGCGCGTCGTGCAGAACATGGACTTCATGATCTGAACCCCACCAGGACCAGTAGACTCGGCCCTTCATGCGTGCCACCGCCGCGCCCGCCGAGGGCAACCGGATGCGGCTGTCGGTCGAGGTCGAGCAGGCCGAGGTCGACGAAGCCCTCGAAACGACACTGCGGCGGTTGGGTCGCCAGGTTCGCGTCCCGGGGTTCCGGCCCGGTCGCGTGCCCCGGCAGGTCCTCGAAGCCCGTCTCGGCGGTCCCGAGGCCTTACGCCAGCAGGCCATCTCGGACGCGCTGCCGGACCTCTACGCGCGCGCGGTGGCCGACGCCGAGCTCGATCCCATCGCACCACCGGAGATCGACATCACGTCGGGCGCCGACGGCGGGCCGTTCACCTTCGACGCGCTGGTCGAGGTGCGGCCCAACGTCTCGGTGGCCGGCTATGCCGGCCTGGTCATCACGATCCCGCGCCCCGACGTGTCGGAAGACGACGTCGCCGCCCAGATCGACCGCTTGCGCGAGCAGTCGGGCGAGTTGGTGGCCGCGGAGCGACCGGCGGCCGACGGCGACTACGTGACCATCGACCTGCACG
>DATGGF010000350.1:0-2146 GCA_035308625.1 Acidimicrobiales bacterium
GAAGGCCTGGCCCGGGTGACGATTCCGCATGCCCGGAAACAGCAAGTCATGGGGATTTAACGTGTCCGAGGGGTCCGAGGGGTGACTGCACCAACAAACCAATGCTTGTTCGCGGCGGAGTTCGCCCTTGGTCACGTGGCCTAACGATGCCGGCGGACCTTCCGGCCGGTCATCTACTCCCACACTCAGCTCGGCCTCGACGGCCGGACCTGAGCAGTTCAGGCCGAACGGGGCGGGTACTTCGAGTTCTGCCGGCGGCTCGCCCCCGTGCTGGACAGGCGCGGCGAGGTAGCCGTGCGCCCCCGAGGAGGTGATCGAGCCGGTCCGGACCATCGGGGTCCTGCACGCCGGGCACCATCAGTGGGACCGGTACGGTGGACACGCCTTTGGCCCGGGCGCTGATCACTGGGGAGGAACCTGATGACCGACTGGAAGTCGGCGATGCGAGCGCCCGACCCGGCGGTGCGCGTCCTCGACGAGCGCTTCCGGCCTTATGTGCTGCCCCTTGCCAAGCTGGAGCGGCTGGCCACTGGGTGCCGCTGGGCCGAGGGCCCGGTCTGGTTCGGCGACCACCGGGCGCTGGTCTGGAGCGACATCCCCAACGATCGGATGCTGCGCTGGGACGCGGCCAACGAGACGCTGTCGGTGTTCCGCCAGCCGTCCAACTACGCCAACGGCAACACCCGGGACCAGCAAGGACGGCTGGTCACCTGCGAGCACGGCGGCCGCCAGGTTACCCGCACCGAGCACGACGGCACGATCACCGTGCTGGCCGACAGCTACCAGGGCAAGCGGCTGAACGCGCCCAACGACGTGGTCGTGGCGGCCGACGGGGCGGTTTGGTTCAGCGACCCGTTCTTCGGCATCCTCGGTGACTACGAGGGCTACCGGGCCGAGCCGGAGCTGCCGACCTACTTGTACCGGCTCGGCCTGGACGGCCGCCTCAACGCCGAGGCCGAGCTGCGCTCGCCCAACGGCCTGGCCTTCTCCCCGGACGAATCGGTGCTGTATGTGGTCGAGTCGCGGGCCGTCCCGCACCGCCGGATCGTCGCCTACGACGTGCGGGACGGTTCGCTGGGCGAGCAGCGCCCGTTCATCGACTGTGGCGACGGCACCCCGGACGGCCTGCGGATCGACGAGGACGGCAACCTGTGGTGCGGCTGGGGCGGTGGCGAGGGATTGGACGGGGTCAGAGTCTTCGCCCCCGACTCCACCCCTATCGGCCACATCGACCTGCCCGAGCGATGCGCCAACCTCGCCTTCGGCGGCCGCGCCCGCAACCGCTTGTTCCTGGCCGCCCATAGCTCTCTGTACTCCCTCTACGTCAACGTCCGCGGCGTCCGCTAGCGACCGTTCACCTGCCAGATGCCGTGGGGTGGTCAAGCTGGACCGCAGGCAGAGCGAGGCGAGGTCCGAGGAATTCATCAAAGCGCGGGAAGCCGCTCGCCTGCCGGACGTGCCGGCGGCTCCGGGTGTACGGTGAGGTTGTCACCTGAGCGTGAGTGCCCGGACTGCGCCGGACATGGCGACATACTGCACTACTCTAATCGAGGTGACGAGCGACAGCCGCGTGAGCGCCCACACTCCAGCCTCTCCCGAACGACGAGATTTCATCCGCGAGATCGTCGCCGCCGACGTGCGCGAGGGCAGAGTCTCGGAGGTCGTGACGCGCTTCCCGCCCGAGCCGAACGGATACCTCCACCTCGGCCACTCCAAGGCGATCGCGCTCAACTTCGGGATCGCCCAGGAGTTCGGCGGCCGCTGCCACTTGCGCTTCGACGACACCAACCCGATCGAGGAAGAGCAGGAGTACATCGACTCGATTCAGGAAGACATCCGCTGGCTCGGCTTCGACTGGGGCGAGCATCTCTACTTCGCCTCCGACTACTTCCACCAGCTCTACGACTGGGCCGTACACCTGATCAAGGCCGGCAAGGCCTACGTCGACGACCTGTCCGCCGACAAGATCCGGGAGCACCGCGGCACCCTCACGGAGCCGGGCAAGAACGGCCCCTGGCGCGACCGTTCGATCGATGAGAACCTCAACCTGTTCGAGCGCATGCGCGCGGGGGAGTTTCCGGACGGCGCCAGAGTGCTCAGGGCAAAGATCGACATGGCATCGCCCAACATCAACATGCGCGACCCG
>DATGGF010000351.1:0-12389 GCA_035308625.1 Acidimicrobiales bacterium
ACCCGAAGGGGGTTTCACGGACGAGGGGGTGTCGATCCACGTGAACGGCACGGCCGACGGTCACGAGTACCTCCGGTTCGACGTCTTCGACGCCGAGCCGCACTATCACTACAACCATCCGGGCGAGCCGGTGGTGAACAACGTCGTCGAATTCGACGCGGTTGCCAATGGCGACATGTTGGACTGGGCGCTCGACTGCCTGCGCACCCGCCTTCCCTCGATGCTCGCCGAAGCCGGCGGTGGCGATCTTGTCGCTGCGATCGACCAGGCGGAGCTGCAGTGTGTCCTCCACGAGGTGGAGCCGCGGGCACGCGCGGCGCAGCACCGGGCTCGATCTCTGCGGGGCGGTTCAGCCTCTTAGGCGTTTCCGGGCCCTGGCGTTTCCCCGAACCATCTGATCTGCAGTCAGACGGTCCGGGCGCCCGTTTTCCGCCATGCTTTCGGCCATGAGCAATGTCGATGCTCGCCGGCACGTGGTTGTCCTTGCGCCCATGCCCCTGGAGTTGGAGGCGATAGTCCAGGCCTTTGGGCTTCGCCAGACAGGGGAAGAGCCCGACGCTCCCTGGAGTGGGCTGGTCGGACACTCCCAGGTAACGGCTATCCACACCGGGATGGGTCCGCCCGTCACGCGCGAAGCGGCGAAGGCACTTTTCGAAGGGGGCGACCCGCTGGGCTCGCGGCCTGATCACCTGATGAGCATCGGAATCTGTGGCGGCCTGCGTCGTGATCTGGAGGTCGGAACGCTTCTCAATCCTGAGGTGATCGTCGAGCACTCCACCGGCGCCGTCTACGACCACCGCCCTCCTGGCTCCGCCCCCCGGTTGGGGAAGCTGGCCACTATGGAGGCCGTCACGCTCGATCGAGGGCTGAGCAGCCGCCTGCTCGAGGGTGGCTTTCTCGGGGTGGACATGGAGTCCTCGGCCGTCGCCGAGATGGGTGAGGCCTACGGATGCCGGTGGTCCGTCTACCGCTGTATCGGCGACCGCCACTTCGACGGCCTTCTGGACGACAGGGTGGTGGCCACGGCCAACCCCGACGGCTCGCCGAATGTCGAGGCGGTGACGCGCCTGTTGGCCGAGGACCCCGGGCTGCTCCCCAAGCTCAAACAGCTCGCGCACGACAGCGCCATGGCGGCCCGTCGGGCGGCTGAGGCAGCAGTGCGTGGCTGCCTGGCGCTCGATGACGAGGGCCTCGACCGCTAGGTCTCAGCCGTGGGTAAGGGCGTGGCCCGCAGGGAGCGCAGGCGAGGACCGACCCTTCCGACGATCAGGACCGTCTCGAGGCTCGCTACAGACACGATGTAGAGAGGGAAGGCAATCACCGCGGTCGTCAAGTGCTTGACCGTGAGGAGAGTGAGGGCGGCGTTGACCGCGGCCGTTGCATAGGCGGCCGCGGTTTCGGTGTGCGGAGCCAACAGAGACTTGCGCAGGGTCGGTAGGGCAGCGAGACCATCAGCTGCGATCGAGGCCACGATGGCGACCGTTCCGTGCCGGGTCGCCAGCCAGAGCACGAGCCCGGCAAGGGACAGCAGCCCACAGAGGTAGTCGAGCCGCCCGATCCGCCACGCTGCCCCAGGGCTCCAGAACGAGGCCACGAAGACGAGCAATGGACAGAAGCCGACCGTGAAGGTCATCAAGGCTTGGAGGCCGACGCCCTCGTGGAGCTCCACGGCGAAGGCCAAGAGCGGTGCAACTGCCCATAAGAGCCAGGTGACCCTATTCGGCTGCGTCGTACCGCGAAGGGTGTCCCACAGGTACTTTGCCGTTCCCAGGGTGCCGATGACGGCCCCGAGGATGACAAAGTGCACGTCCAACATGGGTGGCAAGTATGCACTGCCAGCCCCTCCCGTTACGTGCCCGGTTGGCGCTCGCCTCTGCCCCGAGTGTTCCAAGCGGCGGAAACGGGTAGAGGGACCCTGTGTATCAGCGTGAGCGATCGATATCGATGTGCCAACAGTGCGGGTCAGTGACGGAGGCCGGCGCCTTCCTCTGCCCACGTTGTGACAGCTCGACTGAAGGGCAGACCCTCAGACTGGATCCTGCGCAGCGGCCAATCGGAAGCCGTGACCGTGATCTCGCCATCACGTTGAAGCACTTCGTCCGTAGCGCGCATGTGAAGTCACCTCTGTTTGTCGCGTTCGCCTTCTGTGTGGTGTTTTCCGTTCTGGCGTTCGCCCTCGGCATTTGGCTGATCGGACTGTTCCTCGGAGCCCTGGCCTTTGCCCTGGCTGTTCTGTGGGCGGGTGTCGTCTGGGACGACCTCGAGCCCCGAGTGCAAGCGACCACTCTTAAGACGGCCGACGCTGTATGGAGATCAGCCCGGGTGGTTCGAGTTTCGTTGGCCAGCTGGTCCCGTGCCGGCAAAGTGGAAGTACAGATGAGAGCCAAGCAGCATCTGCTGGCTCGTCAGCGCGAACTCCTCTTTCGCACACTCGGGGAGGCCGTATTCAACGGGAACGAAGAGCTAACGGAGGGCCTTAAGCAGTCCATAACGGAGAACAACGCTTTGATCGAGCAGAACGATCTAGAAAGACGACTGGCATGGGAAAGTGCGGGTGAAAGAGTCGGCGGGGAGCGCTCGGCGACAGCTCCAACCCAGATGTTCGAGACCGCTGAACATGCCGAATCTGGGACCAATACCTACTGGTAGCTGGGCGGTACTCGACCGTCGGTTACCCCACGTGCGCCCTACCGTGGGGAGCAAACGAATGGAGTGCCATAGCTCTCGGTACTCTTGGGCCGGCACGCGAGCAAACGAGGCCGGCCGATGGACCATTTCGAATATGACGAATTCGGCTTGTTCCACGAGAACGCCGAGGAGTTCGGCCTGCCGTTCCACGCTCCTCCGATCGTGCGGCGGACCTTTGTCGAGGTAGCTGCGGGGCGCCGCCTGAGCGCCCTGTTGTGGGGGGAGAACGAACCTGAGCTCGTCCTCCTGCATGGCGGCGCGCAGAACGCCCACACTTGGGACACCGTGGCCATGGCGCTTGGGCGCCCGCTAGTCGCCGTCGATCTGCCCGGCCATGGGCACTCCGATGGACCCGGAGATGCCGGCATCCCCGGCTCGGCCGCCGATGTCGCCGTCGCCGTTCGAAGATTGGCACCCGATGCCCGTGGGGTCGTCGGCATGTCACTCGGGGGGCTCACGGCAATTGCTCTAGCCAAGGCGGCCCCTGAGCTCGTTCGCAAGCTCGTGCTGGTCGACGTGTTGCCAGGCCTCAAAGGTTCACGGTCGATGCATATTGCCGACTTCGTGAACGGTCCCCAGACGTTCGACAGCTTGGACGACCTTCTCGAGCGGACCGCCGCCTTCAACCCGACACGGTCCCGATCGTCGCTTCGTCGGGGCATCTTGCACAACGCCGAGCAGCAGGAAGACGGGACGTGGCGCTGGCGGTGGGCCCGTCATCGGCCATTGGCAAGCGAGTCGAGCCCGGATCAGACGCCGGAATCCCTGTTCGAAGAGCTCTGGGAGTCAGTGTCTTCCATTGGCGTCCCTCTGATGTTGGCCCGAGGGATGCGACCTGATTCAGTGCTCGGCGATGAGGACGAAGACGAACTGCGACGACGATTGCCCTCGGCCCGAGTTGTGCACGTCGAAGAAGCAGGCCACAGCCTTCAGGGGGACACCCCCCTCGAGCTCGCTGCGCTGATCGAGAACTTCGTGTTCGGGAGCTAGAAGCGGCCTTCGATCTCCGTTGAATTCCGGGCTACTTGGGTGCGAAGCGCTGCCCGCCATCGAGGCGGATGCACGAGCCGTTGAGCATCGGGTTCTCGATGATCGCCAACGCGAGCTTGGCGTACTCCTCTGGCCGACCCATCCGCTTCGGGAAGGCAGCGTCCTTCGTCAATGCTTCCGCGAACTCGTCGGGGATGCCGTGCGTGAGTCCTGTGCTGAACAAGCTCGGTGCGATGGACAGGACTCGGATCCCCAACCCGCCAAGGTCGCGTGCCATGGTGAGGGTCATCCCCGCGATGCCGGCCTTGGCGGCGGTGTACGCCACCTGCCCGATCTGACCTTCGAACGCGGCGATGGACGCGGTGTCGATGATCACGCCCCGCTCGCCGTCCTCCGGTTCGTTGCGTGACATATGAAACGCTTGCAGGCGATTGAGATTGAAGGTCCCGATCAAGTTGAGCTCGATGGTCCGTCGGAAGGCGTCGAGTGGGTGGGGCCCGTCCTTGGTCAGCGTCCGCTGCGCCCGTCCACCTCCGGCGGTGTTGACGGCGATGTGCAGTGCGCCTAGAGCGGATACCGCCTCCGCCAGGGCTGATTCGGTCTGTCCCTCGTCGAGGATGTCGACCTCGTGAAAAGTACCGTCGAGGCTCGCTGCCACTTCGGCACCAGCCGAACTGGGCAGGTCGAGGACGGCAATGTCAGCCCCCTTTTGGCGCAGGAGCTCCGCCGTCGCCCTTGCCATCCCCGAGGCGCCCCCCACGATGACTGCCTTCTTCCCGGCCACCTCCACGATCCACGTCCTCTTTCGTGAGGGTCGATCCCTCGCTCTGCGACTGGGGAACGTACCAAGGAAGGCTTATGAGCGCGATACGGACCTGCTCACGGCTTCCGACCCCGGCTCCGTGTCCGCCATAGTGGGTGGGCGGATCGGGACCCCTGGTGGGCCCGAGCTCACCGAAGATCGAGCGCACGGGATGTGCCCGCTCGGGAGCGGCCGCTCGGAATGAAGAAGGCCCGGTTTTGAGCCAGACTTCCAGTCCATGCTGCACTCGCCCGTGCCTCCCGAAACTCGGATGGAAGTGCTCAAAACCCTCGCCCGCAGTGGCAATGCCATTCCCAAGGACGCCGGCAGCCTGTGGGTGATGCTCCTGAAGGAGCTCGGCATCGAGGATTCACCCGCCAGCTAGGGTTTCGTGTGGAAATTGGTGTGATCTTCCCTCAGACCGAGGTCGGCAGCGATCCCGCCGCGGTCCGCAGCATCGGCCAAGCGGCTGACGAGCTTGGCTACCGCCATCTCGCCGCATACGACCACGTCCTCGGGGGCGACACAGCGGTTCTCGGCGAGCTGGGTGGTCCATACACGATCGATGACACGTTTCGCGAGCCGCTCACGATGTTTGCCTACCTCGCGGCGTGCACAGACCTGGCTTTCGCAACCTCGATTCTCATTGGCCCGCAACGCCAGACGGCTCTACTCGCGAAACAGGCAGCTGAGGTCGATCTCCTCTGCGGGGGTCGTCTCCGGCTCGGTCTCGGTATCGGCTGGAACCGGCTCGAGTACGACGCGCTCGGTATGCCGTTCGACAAGCGCGGAGCCATCCTGGAAGAGCAGGTCATCGTCTTGCGCGAGCTGTGGACGAAGCGCAGCGTCACGTTCGAGGGCCAGTTCCATGAAATCCGAGCCTCTGGTCTGGCCCCGCTCCCGATCCAGCGCCCAATTCCGATCTGGGCCGGCGGATACGCTCCCGCAGCGTTGCGGAGGATCGGGCGCATCGCCGACGGCTGGTTTCCCATGGTCCGACCAGGCGGCGGCCTGGAGAAAGCACTCGAGACGATCAGGGAGGGTGCTGCCGAAGCCGGCCGCGATCTAGCTGACTTCCAGTTCGAAGGACGTCTCGAGTACGCCACCCGCGATCACGACAAGATGGCCGAGCATGTTCGCCGGTGGAGGGAGGCAGGCGCTAGCCACCTCTCGCTCAACACGATGCACGCGGGATTGACGACCGTCGATGCCCACATTGCCGCTCTTGCGGAAATGGCGCAGGTCGTGCTTTAGGCATCACCAGGAGCATCTGATTTCCCATCAGATGCTCTGATGTCGTGGGCGTTCGGGGTACGGCGCGACGGCTAGGGCCGGCGTACACCGGGGTGCCGAGCGGCCAGCATCGGCACGAGAAATCGACGGGGCGTGAGATAGCCAAACGTCGCTCCTAGGCGATTGGCCACCCCGGGGATGGCCACGGTCCGGCCTGCCGCCATCGCATCGACCCCGACTCGGGCCACCATGCTCGGGTCCTTCCACATGAATCTCGGCAGCGATCCCTCAGCCTCCTCCTTGGTGAAGCCGGCAGCCTCCCCAAACCCGGTATCGACCGGCCCCGGGCAAAGAACCGTGGCGCTGACACCGGTGCCGCGCAGTTCCCCGACGAGACTGTGGGTGTAGGACAGGAGGAAGGCCTTGCACCCGCCATAGCCAGCCTGTCCGGGGAGAGGCTGGAAGGCGGCGGTGGACGCCACGTTCAGGACAGCTCCCCGCCCACGATCCACCATGCCTGGCAGGACGCGACTGCAAAGGTCGGCCACGGCGACAACGTCGACCTCGATCATCTGTATTTCGGCTTCAGGTTCGGACCGGAACACCTGGCCTAGCGTCGAAAGACCAGCGTTGTTGACCAGGATCTCGGGCACGAGGTCTCTGTCGTCGATGCGCTTGCACAATCCGGCCCGGGCCTCCCGGTCGGCCAGATCGGTGGGGAAGACCTCGGCGCGGACTCCGAGCGCACGAATCTCTTTGGCCAATGCCGACAGCTTGTCCTCGCGTCGGGCGACCAACGACACTCCATGGCCACGGCGGGCGAGCTCCTTGGCGATCTCTACCCCGATGCCGGACGACGCCCCCGTGACGATCGCGGTCGAGCCGGGCCGGGGCGCAGGTAGCGGCACTCCGGAGACCTTAGGGGTCGCGTGGCAGGCTTGCACCGTGGCGCTTGATCCCATTTCGCCCATGCCGTTGCGCGCTGACGGAGTCCAGTTGCCTTGGGACGCCGCCATGTCAGATGTCGTGGCCGTCATCAGCCAGGCGCGGGACAAGCTCGGAGACACCTTCGTCGTCGAAAGCGGGACGGACCGCTATCTGTTCACTTTCTCGCCCACCGGTGTCCGCAGCTTCTACGCCCTCCCAGAGGAGCGCGCCAGCAAGGGCGTCGCCGATTGGCGGATGCTCCGTCGCAAGGTCCCCGATGAGCTTTTCTCGGGAAGGCGGACGTTCCCCCACGACCTCTTTGGCCGGGCCGACGCCCACAACTATCTAGCCAATGTGCAGGCGGCCCTGGCATCAGCGGTCACCGAACTTGGGACGTCCGGGACCGTGGACGTCTTCGAGTTCACCCGCCGCCTCGGTCATCGTGTCGGGTTGGCCTCCTGGGGAGGCCCTCGTTCGGCCGAGGCTCCGAACCTCGAGCCACTTATCGCTGCCTTTGACGCGCTCGACGCCTCTGAGGCGTTCGTCCACCCTGACACCATGGAGCTCGTCGCTCGCAACGGCAAGGCCACCGAGATGGCTGCTCTCGGAACAGTCCGGGACCTGCTTGGTGTCGCCGTCGACGCGATCGACTCGCAACCTTCATTGGCCGACCATCACCCGCTGTTTGCCCGAATCGCCACTAGCTGGGCCGACGAAGAGCCTTCTGTGCGCCGGACCGGTATTGCCGACGATGTAGCTCTCGTCCACGTGGCGTCCATGTCCAACCTGTTTGCCGCTATGGGGTGGGCCCTCGTTGATCTCTTCGAGCACCCGGCCTCCCTGGCCAGGATCGCCGATGGCGACATGGTCTGGGCCGAGCAGTGCGCCATGGAGTCCACTCGCCTGGCCCAGCGGTCGATCATGTCTCGTTTCGTGCTCCAGCCCGTCACGCTCGACGACGGAGTGCAGACGTACGAGATCCCCCGTGGGGTGACGGTGGCCACCCTCCTCCCGGTCACCAATACGACCTCGGCACCCGGGTACGACACGTGGGATCCATGGCGTTGGCACCGCCGTCGGCTGGTCCGTCCCGAGGACCTCGCGGCCGTCGAACTGGTGACTGTCTTTGGACATGGCAAGCACACATGCCCGGCCCAGGCCTTCTCGCTGGCGGCCATGACCTCAGTTGCTCGCGAGCTTGGTTCCACCTTCGAGTGGGCTTACGAATGGAAGGAACATCCCCGGCCGCTGCCGACGCAGATCGGTGGGGTGTCCCGGGCCGCGGAACGCTGTATGGCTTCGTATCAGAAGAGCAGCTGAGTGGTGGCGTAGGCGCATCTCGAGCCCTATGAGCTGATCAGCTCGATTGCTAGGCTTCGGCGCGTAGCTCCCTGCGGGAATAACGACCGCGTGACTGAGCTGGGGGGAAGACTGAAGAGGCGATCCCTGATCGGGCTGAGGCATTCGGCCGTCGTAAAGGGCCGCACGTTGGGCGTGCTCTTCCTGGCGGGTGGGACCCTCGCGCTGATCGTCGTTCTGGTTCCCCACGGGGCCAGGATGAACGAACTGGCGGTGCTCAGCCTGGCCCTCGCCGCCGGGGTCGTCGGGTCCGTCTTCTGGCTCGTCGGTCCGCGTTTCTCGGATCGGACGCTGCATGTCACCCTGGCGTTCGGCACCGCGGAAATTGCCCTGGCCGTATATTTCGCCCATGGCGGTGGGCCCTCCACCGCCTTCGCCTTTCTCTTCACTTGGGTGGGTCTCTACGCGGCGCTCTTCTTCAAGCCTCGCCAAGCCCGGGCGCATCTCATGCTGTGCGGTGTCGCCTTCGCCGCTGTGCTTGCCGCCAATTCGGAGACCGGAGGAGCCGCCGAGTGGGTGCTGGCCATTGGGACCACGACGATCGTGGTGGTCGTCGTAGGCGCCATCATGACCGAGCTGCACGAAGCGCAGGTTTCCGTGGTGAGAAAGGAGCGGCATTCCGCCCTGAGCGAGATGGCCACCCTCATTGGTCACGAGCTACGGAACCCCTTAGCCGCGGCGATCAACGACCTCTACATCCATCGCATGGATGTGGCGAGACGCCTCGAGCACACGGAGCTGGTCTCCGTGACCCGAGCCGAGGCGCAGATCAACCGGGCGGCCCAGCTCTCGGAGGATCTCATCTCCTACATGCGCGACAGCGAACTCGAACCCGAAGAGATCGCCGTGGACGTCCTCGTCCGGGAGGTGCTGAGCGAGGCTCCTCCGCCCCCTGGTGTCGAGGTAGTTCTCGGCTCGGCGAATGCCGTCGTCGCCGATCGAAACGTGCTCGTGACGGTACTGGCCAACCTCCTGTCCAACTCGTACCAGGCCATGAAGGCCGGAGGCACGATCAGAGTCAGCAGCGTCGGCACTACCGAGGGTGCAACGATTCGCGTCGAGGACAACGGTCCTGGTTTCGACCGGGAGTCTCTGGGCCGCGCCTTCGATGCCTTCTTCACAACGAAGGACGACGGGACTGGGCTCGGCCTGGCTGTGGTGCAGCGTTTGGTGGAGCGGTTGGACGGCACGGTTGTCGTGGAGAACGCGCCGACCGGGGGAGCAAGAGTCGTGATCTGGCTGCCCGGTGCACAGGTCCAGAACTGATCGCATCGAGGTTCCGGCTTTGGAGATCCAATGGTCGATCGTGTTTCGTTTGCAGACTCCACGGATCGTTAAGGGGACCAGCTAGCCCGTCGAAATACTGATCATGCCCAGCGAGACGACGCGCGCCGCCGTGACGGCACACGCGGTTCCCGACCTCGGTTTGGGCGGGTATCCCGAGCTCTTGTTCCAGCCGGCGATCGACCTCACCACCGGGCAGATTCTGGGCTTCGAAGCCCTCGTTCGATGGGTGGCTCCGGGGAAGGGCACCATTTGGCCGGTCAAGCTCCTGCCCTGGGCCGAAGCCAGGGGCCAGATGAAAGCTTTGAACGCCTGGGTGGTCAACGAGGCTTCGATGCAGGCCCTGCAGTGGCCCTCGTCCATGCAAGTAGCCGTCAATTGTTCGACGCTGCAACTCAGCCGGTCCGAGGCGGCGAGCGCGGCCTCCGAAGCGCTGGCGCGGTCAGGCCTTGCGCCGGACCGCCTCACGATCGAGGTGACCGAGGCGTCACTGGTGGCCGAACGGGCGGACGCCGAGCTCCATGCCTTGGCCCGACTGGGCGTGCAGCTGACCATCGACGGCGTGGGGGGCGAGCCGTCACTGTTGCGAGGCTTCCCCCTGGGCGCCTGCACCATGAAGATCGACGGCGAGCTGGTTCGCAGCCTGGAGGGTCCCGAGCCCAAAGGCCGCGTCGTCGTCGAGACGATCGTGAATCTGAGTCGTTCCCTCGGCATCTGTTCTGTCGCCGAATGCGTAGAGAACTACCGACAGGTCGCGGCTCTCCGGGAACTTCGTGTCGACGTCGCCCAGGGCTATTTCTTCTCCCCGCCCCTCTCCGCCGATGACGCTCGTACGATCGCCAATGCGTCTCCGCCCCTCGACTTTCATGCCGAGATCCTGGCCAGCGAGTCACGAAGCGCGACGCTCTACGACGCCCAACCCTTGCGGGAGACGCCTGATCTCCGTGATGCGAAACAGGGCGAATACGGACCTCGTGTCACTCGCCCGAGTCTGAAAGCCGGCCGGTCCGGTCAACTGCAATTCCGGCTGGCTCGAGCATTCTCGGACGTATCCGACTTGATCGATGATCTGAACCGGGCCTTGGAGGAAGTAGAGGCGCTCGGGTAAGGGTTCGAGCCGCCCACCCCACCCTGATGCCATCATGCTCCGGGCATCGGGCCGGGAGGATGGGGAATGGAACCAGGCGAATTTCGCGGGTCGATCGGCCGTGACTACACCGACTCCACGGCCTGGTGGCCGGAGCCGCTTCGAGCCGAGCCGGGATCGCCCAACGTCCTGATCGTCCTCCTGGACGACGTGGGGTTCGCTCAGCTCGGGTGCTTCGGCTCGGACATCCACACGCCGGTGATCGACGGTCTCGCCTCGCGGGGACTCCGCTTCACGAACTTCCACACCACGGCGCTGTGCTCTCCCACTCGCTCGTGTCTCCTCACCGGGCGGAACCATCACTCCAACGGGATCGGCCGCATCGTGGAATTGGCCACCGGATTCCCGGGTTACGACGCCCGCATCCCGAAGTCGAACGGCTTGCTCTCCGAGATCCTGCTCACCCAGGGCTATGCCACCTTTGCCGTGGGGAAGTGGCACCTCACCCCCGAGGACGAGTGCAACCTCGGTGCACCCCGCCACCGTTGGCCGCTGGGCCGGGGATTCGAACGGTTCTACGGGTTCATGGGAGGCGAGACCCACCAGTTCGTTCCGGCCCTGATCTCGGACAATCACCAGGTGCTGCCTCCGGCCACCCCCGACGAGGGGTATCACCTCACCGAGGACCTGGTCGATCGCGCCACGGCCATGGTGCGGGACCTCCGCACCGTCGACCCCGACAAGCCCTTCTTCATGTGGTTCTGCCCCGGGGCGTGCCATTCGCCCCATCAATCACCACGCGCTTATCTCGAGAGATACCGCGGGGCGTTCGATGCAGGGTGGGACGCCTGGCGACAGGCCACCTTCGCCCGCCAGATCGCTGGCGGGGTGCTGCCCGAGGGGACGGCGCTTTCGCCCCGACCGGATTGGGTGCCGGCGTGGGACTCGCTGTCGAGCGACGAGCGTCGCCTCTACGCGCGGTACATGGAGGCCTTCGCCGCCTTCCTCACCCATACCGATCACGAGCTGGGACGACTGCTCGACACCCTGGCCGCCACCGGCGACCTCGACAACACCTTGCTGTTCGTCCTCTCTGACAACGGGGCCAGCTCCGAAGGAGGACCGACGGGGTCCGTGAACGACGTAAGGCCCTGGAATTTCGGGCCCCGTACCGTCGAGGAGGCGCTTGCCCGCATCGACGAGCTCGGCGGCCCGTGGTGCCACAACAACTATCCCTGGGGTTGGACGGTGGCCGGGAACACGCCCTTCAAGCGCTGGAAGCGTGAGACCCACGAAGGAGGGGTGGCCGACCCCCTGGTCGTGCACTGGCCAGCGGGCATCGGCACGACCGGAGCCACCAGCCGGGCCTACGTCCACGCCGTGGACGTGCTCCCGACCGTCCTCGAGATCCTCGGTGTCGATGCACCGGGACTTCTCGGCGGAGTCGAGCAGAGCCCCATCGAGGGTTCGTCCTTCGCTCCCTGTCTGCGCGACCCGGGCGACCCCGGCCGCCACACAACCCAGTACTACGAGATGTTCGGTTGCCGGGCGCTGTACCACCACGGCTGGAAAGCGGTCACCTTCCACCCGATCCAGGACACCTCCGTGTCGTTCGACGACGACCAGTGGGAGCTCTACGACGTCACCAACGATCCCTCGGAGTGCGTCGATCTGGCCGAGTCCCACCCCGAGAAGCTCGAGGAGATGAAGCAGCTCTGGTGGGCTGAGGCCACCAAATATCAAGTCCTTCCCCTCGACAACCGGCCGTTCTCGGAGCTCGTCTTCGACCGGCCCGCCGCCGTGGCGCGGCGCGATCGGTACGTCTACTACCCGGGGTGCCTGCCCGTTCCCGAAGCGGTGGCGGTGAACGTCCGCAACCGCGACCACCGGATCACCGCCGAGTTCGAGGTGTTGCCCGGTCCGCCGGCCGAGGGCGTGCTCCTCGCTCAAGGGTCCGGTCTCGGGGGGTGGGCCTTGTACGTGCAACGCGGCCGGCCCGCCTACGTCCACAACTACGTG
>DATGGF010000352.1:0-3743 GCA_035308625.1 Acidimicrobiales bacterium
TCGGCGGGCCCGACGACGTGTCGCTCCAGCTCTACACGTCGGGCACCACCGGGCTCCCCAAGGGCGTGATGCTGGCCAATCGCAACATGGAGGTGATCCTCCGCGAGGCGGCGCCCCAGTGCTTCGCCATCGACGAGCACACGGTGAGCCTCGTCGCCATGCCGTTGATCCACATCGGGGGGTCGGGTTGGGCGCTGGCCGGGATGTCGCGCGGGGGCATATCGGTCATCTTGCGCGACATGGACCCGGCCGCTTTGGTGCGGTTGATCGGGGCCGAGCGGGTCACCCACGCCTTCCTCGTGCCCGCTGTGCTCATGGCCGTGCTCGGCGTGCCCGGAATCGAGCAGGCCGACCTGACGAGCCTCGACACCATCTTCTACGGGGCGTCGCCCATATCCGATGACGTGCTCGTCCGCTGCCTGTCGGTGTTCGGCTGCCGTTTCGCCCAGGTCTACGGCATGACAGAGACGTCGGGGGCCATCGTCCGCCTCGACGCCGAGGATCACGATCCCGAGGGGCCACGCCGGCACCTCCTGCGAGCCGCGGGCAAACCCCTATCCGGCGTAGAGCTCCGGATCGTGGACCCAGCCTCCGATGCCGATGCCCCGGTGGGTCAGGTCGGCGAAGTGTGGACGCGCTCGGCCTACAACATGCTCGGCTACTGGGAGAAACCCGAGGAGACCGCGGCGACGCTCAGCGACGACGGATGGCTGCGGACCGGTGACGCCGGCTACCTCGATGACGAGGGTTACCTCTACCTGCACGACCGCATGAAGGACATGGTCGTGACCGGAGGGGAGAACGTGTATCCGGCCGAAGTCGAGAACGTGCTCCTGGCCCACCCCGCGGTGGCCGACGCCGCCGTGATCGGCGTGCCCGACGACCGCTGGGGCGAGACGGTCAAAGCCGTGGTGGTCCTCGCTCCCGATGCCTCGCTCGCGCCCGAGGAGCTCATCGCCTTCTGTCGCGACCGGCTGGCCCACTACAAATGCCCCACCTCTGTCGACGTGGTGGCGACGCTCCCCCGCAACCCGTCAGGGAAGATCCTGAAACGCGAGCTACGCGACCCGTACTGGGCTGGGCGCGACCGGCGCATCCACTGAGGCCCCGGCGTGGGGCTCAAGAGGTTCTGGTCATGACCAACGCACCGCTGCGGGTCCCACCCACCTCGCCGGCGGCGCCGGGGACGTAGAGCTCGGCTCCCACTAACCGCGGATGCCGAAGGGCGAGCTCACGCTTGGCGTCGGCCGGGTGATCGACGCCCGTGGAGGCACCCGGAGGTCGAGGCGACAGGTCGTCGAGGACCAGCTGGCCGCCCACCCGGACCAGGTCCACCACCGCGTCACGGATGGCGGCGTCCTCCCGCAGGTGCTCCTCGTACCCCCCGTCCACGAAGACGAGGTCGAAAGGGGCGAGCCCGGGGAGATGGTCCTGCCACCGGGCGGTCACCACCGTGACCCTCGGGTCGTCGGCGAGCAGCTGCCGGGCGAGCTCGGCTCGCTCCGGGTCGACCTCGACGCTGACGAGGGTCGAGGCGTTGTCCATGGCCGACGCCATCCAGGCGGTGCCGGCGCCGACGCCGGTCCCGATCTCGGCCAACCGGCCACCGGGATGCCCTGCGGCCAACACGGCCAGCAAGCGCCCAACGCCGGGAAGGCAGGACGACACTCCACCGTCGGCGCCGAACCCGATGGCCTCGGCCGTCGCATAGGCACGGGCGACGAGCGGCGGCATGTCGATCGGATGAAGCAAGGTCGGGGACGCGACCTCAGAACAGCGGCTGGTCGGGTGAAGACGCTCCGCGCCCGGGCGAACCTTCGTCGTCGTCGTCCTCGTCCCAGATCTCCGACTCCCCCTCGAGGTCGTCGTCGGCCATCGCTTCGTCCTCGAGCAACTCGTCCTCGTCGTCATCCTCGGCGCGTTCGGATCCACCGCCCACTGCTCCCTTGCCGGCGGGCGACGCGGAGGCAGCTCGGGCTGCACCTTCCAGGCGGGGTACGAGCTCCTCGACCTGCGCCCTGGTACCGCGGATGCGCCGATCGAGCTCGTCGACGATCGCCGTCGCCCGCTCCAGACGAGCGACCAGCTGATCGACGTCCACCTCGCGTTGCTCGAAGAACTCCACGATGGCATCGAGCTCGCGGCTGGCCGCGGTGAAGCTGAGCTCTTCGACCGGGACAGGCGTCACGCCACCGCCGTCTCTTCGATTCGACCCTGTCACGCGTTTCCTTCCGAAGTCTCGTGGACAACGCCCTGCGTCGATGCGACTGTCGACCGGGCCGTGCCGTCGGCGAAGCGCGTAACGAGCACGTGGCCGGTGCTGAGCGATGCCACCGATCGCACGATTCTTCCCTGGTGGTCGAGGGTCAGGGTGTACCCCCGCTCGAGCTGGCGATCGACGTCATAGGCGGACAGGAGCCGCCGCCAGGCCGTACTGCGCTCCGACGCCCGGTCGAGCACCGCCGTGGCGCGGGGCCCGAGCTTGGCGGCCCGATACTCGAGCGACTCCGTGGACCTCTCCAGCTGACGCCGGGCCTGCAGGGCGACGCGTTCGCCTCGAGCGACGAGGCGCTCCGTGTGGCGGTCGAGCTGATGCCGAGTGGCCCGACCGAGGCGGTGGCGAGCTTGGCTGTCGCGCGTCTGGGCCTGCGCCATGGCGTCACGGCAGCGACGGGCCACGAGCTCCGCCGACCCGACCGTGGTGACCCACCAGTCGCGGACTTGCTTCACGAGTTCCTGGCCGCATTCGGTCGGGGTGACGAATGACCGGTTCGCCACCACGTCGGCCACCGACTGGTCGCCGGTGTGGCCGATCCCCGTCCAGACCGCGGCGGGGTGGATGGCCACAGCCCGGGCCACCGGCTCTGTGTCGAAGGCCACCAGATCGGCCTTTGCCCCGCCCCCGCGCACCAGCACGGTGATGTCGCAACCGGCACGGCCGAGGAGCTCCAAGGCGCGAGCGATGGCCTTCGGTGCCCCATGGCCCTGGACGTGAACCGGCACCAAGCGGACGTGGAAGCCGAGACCGGAGCCCTGCAGTTGACTGAGGAAGTCGTTGCATCCTTCTGTCCGGGGGCTTGCCACCAGGCCGATCCGGAGAGGGACAGCCGGGACCGGGCAGGCGGCGTTGCGACGCAGTAGGCCCTCGGCCTCGAGCGCGGCGAGCAGGGCGGCTCGTTGCGCGGCGATACGACCGAGAAGCGACGCCACATCGATATCCGAGGCCACGAACCCCACTTGGGAACGAGGGGCGTAGAGCTCGACCCGACCTTGGAGCGTCACCACCATGCCGGTGGCCAGCGTGATCCCCTGGCCGGCCAGAACAGCCCGCAGGGGCCCCCAGGTCGTTCTCCAGCAGTTGACCTTGAGCACCGGCCGGTCGCGGAACGATCCCGAATCGGGGTCGACGAGGTCGATGTAACAGTGCCCGCTGCGGTGCTCGGCGATGCTCTGGATCTCGCCCCGGACCCAGATTCCCCGGCCCCGGGGGAAGGCCCCGGCCACGGCCGCGTGGAGCTGGGCAAACAGAGCGCCGATGGACAGCGCGTCGGTGCGTTCGTCGGGGAAGAGCCCGGGCATCCGGACCTGGCGTCGTGCCACGAGCGACAGGCTAGCGAGGGGGGTGTTCACCCTTGTGTGGAGCCTGGCAGACTGGTGAAGACGGTGAGCCGGCTGGGTGGCCGCGGCACGGGTCCGCTTCATGCGGGGACCGTGTCGAGGAAGGTCGGGGCTCCGCAGGGCAG
>DATGGF010000353.1:0-4911 GCA_035308625.1 Acidimicrobiales bacterium
AGGCCGATGTTGGCCGGCAGGTAGCGGGCCACGGCGTTGCTGATCGAGGTGGGTAGAGCCTGGACGATGAGGGGCAGCACCAGCACCACGCCGACGAACGCGGAGATGGCGCCGGCCGTGTGACGGATGATCGTGGCCAACCCTAGGGCCAGGAGCCCGAGCACGGCGAGGTACAGGCCCGCTCCGACCACTGCCCGCAGCACATCGGGTTGTCCCAGCGACGCGGAGCCCGACGACAGCAGCGCCTTGGGGATCTGAGACGGCGAGATACCGATCTGCAGGGCGCGGCCCTGGAGGATCTGCGCCGAGCCCACGGCGTGCTTGCCCGAGAGGATCGCCTGGCCGACACCGAAGGCGCTGAACGCGAGGATCTCGCTGACCACCACCGCTACCACGCCGAAGACGACGATCTTGGCCACCAGCACGACGTTGCGGCGCGGGACGGCAGACAGGGTGGCCCGGATCGTCCCCGTTCCGTACTCGGCGCTCATGACCAGCACGCCCAGCACGCCGAAGATCAGCTGGCCGAGGAAGACACCGATCAAGCTCCGGCGTGTCGGGTCCTCGATGATCTCGGCGCCGTTGACGGTCCCCGTGCTCAAGGCACACAGGCCGACGACGGCGATCCCGGTGGCGATGAGCGTCACCGCGGTGGACCGCACCGACCAGAGCTTGGTCCATTCGGCCGCCATGGCCCGGCGGAGGCCCACCCGGCCCGGCGGCCGGGTGATCTCGAAAGGCGCCGCCGCGGCGATCGCCGCGGTCACGACCCACCTCGGAACTCGACGACCTCGTCGGTCAGCTCCATGAACGCATCCTCCAGTGAGGCGACCGGGGTCAGCTCGTGCAGGGCGATCCCGAGCGAAGCAGCCAGGTCACCCACCTGCGGCGCCGACATGCCGGTGATCGTCAACGAGCCGTCGGGATCGGCGATGACCGTTCCCCCCGCGCTGGTCACGGCATCGGACAGGCTGTGAGCCGCGGGTGTGCGCACCTTCACCGACTGGCGGGAGCTGCGGGCCACGAAGTCGGCCACCGATGTCTCGGCGATGAGCCGGCCCTTGCCGATCACGACGAGATGGTCGGCGGTGAGTGACATTTCCGCCATGAGGTGGCTCGACACGAACACCGTGCGGCCCTCGCCGGCCAGCTTCTTGCACAACGTGCGCACCCAGCGGATGCCTTCGGGGTCGAGGCCGTTCACCGGCTCGTCGAAGAGCAGCACCCCCGGATCGCCGAGGAGTGCCGCGGCGATGCCCAGGCGCTGGCCCATGCCGAGGGAGAACTTGCCCACCCGTTTGCGGGCCACCGACGTGAGCCCCACGAGCTCGAGCACTTCGTCGACGCGGGCCCGGGGAACGGCGTTGCTCCGAGCCAGCATGAGCAGGTGGGCCCGGGCGGAACGACCGGGGTGGATGGCCTTGGCTTCGAGAAGCCCGCCCACCTCCCGCAGCGGCCAGGGCAGGTCGTGGTAGCGACGCCCCGACACGGTGACCGTGCCGGAGGCCGGGGCGTCCAGACCCATGATCATGCGCATCGTGGTCGACTTGCCCGACCCGTTGGGCCCCAGGAAACCGGTGACGGTCCCCGGGCGCACGTCGAACGACAAGTCGTCCACCGCCAGCACGCTTCCGAAGCGCTTGGTGAGCCCCCGAGCTTCGATCACGGCGTGAGCGTGGCACAGCGCCCAGCCCGATGGGTATCGGGGGGAACCCTGAGAAGGCCCGGCCTGCTCATTCGATCGGCTGGTGCACCATCGACCGCGGTTCTCGGCCGGCCACCAACCACCCGACGACGGTGGCGAGCAGGGGCATGCCGACGAGCACGACGAGCAGGTTCTTGACCGGCACGTGACCCAGGGCCGAGATGCCGCCTTCGAGCGAATTCGACCGGAGCCAACCGATCACACCCAGATATCCGGTGGCGGTCCCGATGAACGCTCCCAGGAAGCCGAGCGAGCCGGCGGTGGCCGCCGTCACGGCGCGGCGGCTGAACGAGCTCGCTCCGGTGGCGGTGAGGGTGCGCAGGTCGCCCGCCGTCTCGCTGCGGATGAGCCCGACGGACATGGCCAAGATGGCGAGGGCCAGCGTTATCCCGAACACCGTCGCCCAGTTGACGACCTCGGCCGAGGTGGGCTGGTCGTTCTTGCTCTCCACACTCATGCCGCCGGCCGCCGCCGTCTGCGTCGCGGAGCGGATCTGCAGCGCGGAGATCGGCTGGGCCGCGGTGATGAGCCAGCCGGCAGGGGCGGCGGTGAGTGCCAAGGTGCGCATGGCGTGCTCGGTGACGACGATGTTGGGACCGGATGTGCCCGTCGGCAGAGCGGCGAGCTCCTGGACGACCGGGTGGGCCAGCGTTCGGGAGGCCGTGCACGACCCGCCGAAGACCGTTCCCCCGCCGGGCACTGGTTGACCCTTGCCCGCCGTGACGAACTGCCCCGCGCACCAGTCGAGGTGGAGGTGCGAGATGCCGGAGAAACCCGGCCGGGACGTCACGATGTCGGCATTGGCCTCGATCTGCGATGGGCGGATGCCCAGCGAGCGCATGAGCTGGGGCGTGAGCACATACAGCTGGCCCGAGAATTGCCGGCCGCCGCCGGAGTGGTCGAGGTTGCCGTTGAGCGAGTCGAGCTCGACCACATGCTCGGCGCCGAGGCTGGCACCGATGGCATCAGCGGTGTTCGTCAAACTCCGCAAGTGGCCCGAGCTGAAGGGGGTCGAGACGCCCGGCCCACCACAGCCGCCCTGGCAGTTGGGGGCCCAGGCCACCAGTTGGTTGGAGGCCAGGTTGGGTCCGGCGTAATCGAGGACGTCGCCGTACCGGGTGGCCGCCACCACCACGATGATCACGGCGATGAGCACGCCGACGCTGATGGCGGCGAGCGCGGACCCGGCCCGGGCCCGGAATCGCGCCAGGTCCCGCAGGGCCAGGCGCACGGTGACCGGCGTGTGCTTCCCCACCTGCGCGGCCAGGGTCAGGAAGAACGGAGCGAGGAGGATGACGCCGGGGATGAGCAACACGAGACCGATCACCGTCGGGCCCGCGCCGCCGCCGGCGTGGCTCTGGCTGCCGCCGTACCCGAGGACGACGAAGGCCGCCCCCAGCACCACGATCCCGGGCACCGCCGACCGGCGGACGCGCTTCGGTTCCGGCGGCCGGCCCGACAGCGCGGCGACGACCGGGATGCGCGTGATGGCGCGCGCCGGGCGCCGGGCGGCGAAGTAGGTGGCCAGTGCGGCGAGCACCATGGACAGGGCCACCACCAACCAGGGCAGGGCAAACATGCCGATGCGGTGGTGCGAGCTCGCCTCGAGATGGGGTCGGTAGGCCAACCAGAGGAGCAAGCCCAGCAGCGCACCGCCGAGGGCGCCCACTACTCCAACGACCAAGCCGTTGGCCCGCACCACCAGGCTGACCTGGCGCTCGGTGGCACCGAGCGAGGCGAGCATGCCGAGCGAGCGCAGGCGGCGTTGGGCCAGAACGGTGAACCCACCCACCGCGACCAGCGCGATGAGCAGCATGCCGATGGTCACACCGGCCAGCGAGATCGTCTCGGGATTGAAGGCGTTGTTGTTGACGGACACAGCCCGGCTCTCGATGTCCTGGGCCAGGCCGGCAGGAGGCGACCCGTGACCGTCGAAGAGCACGGTCACGGCGGTGGGAGCAGCGACCTGACCGGGAGCCACCAAGGCGAAGTCGTCCAAGAGGCTCTGGGGGTTCTCGACGACGCCGACGACCCGTCGGCTCGTCCCCCCAACGTGCCAGAACTGGCCGACGCCGAGACCGAGGTCCGAGGCCAGCGACGACGTCATGGCCACTTCGGCCCGCCCCGCCGGCCAGCGTCCGGACACCAGGGCGAGCATCGGTGACCCGTACGGGCCGTGGGGGTCCTGGGCACGCAGCTCGAAGGTGGCCGTCGAACCAGGAAGGGGCAACGTCTGGTCCTCGATGACGTCGACTCGGCCGAACCGGTGCTCGAGGGCGGCGACCTGCTCGGCGGTCCGGGAGGTGGCGCCCGGCAGGGTAGCCCGGTCCTGTGCGGTGCCGAAACCGGCGCCGGCGGGCGCGGGCGAGTTGGTGGCTACCGCCGCCGCCACCACCGTGGCGGCTACGGCCACGACGACCAGGGCCAGCACCAGCAGCTGCTGGCGCCACTCGCGGCGGAACAGCCGCCACGACCACCGGACCACGGCGTGCCGCGCCACACCGGAGCGACGGGGCTCGTCGGCCGAGGCGACGGGACGCTCGGCCAGCGTCAGGCTCATGGCCGGCGCCCGGGACCCGAGCCGATCAAGGCCTCGGGGCTCGGCGGGGGCACCGTCTGGTCGACGACCTTGCCGTCGCGCAGGAAGACGACGCGATCGGCCCACGCCGCCAGTTGAGCGTCGTGCGTCACGACGACGGCCGCCGCCCCCGCCTTGCACGCCGCCAGGATCATGCGCATGACCGCCTCGCTGTTGGCGGAGTCGAGCGCACCCGAGGGTTCGTCAGCCAGCAACAGGTGCCGTTCCCCCACGATGGCCCGGGCGATGGCGGCGCGTTGGCGCTCGCCGCCGGAGAGCTGGTCGGGGAAGTGACCGGCCCGGTCGGCCAGCCCCAGCTGCTCCAGCGCGGCGACAGCGGCCGCGCCGGCCTTGCGGACGGCGATCCCGTCGAGCTCCAGGGGGAGCGCCACGTTCTCCAGAGTGGTGAGGCCGGGCAACAGGTTGAAGTCCTGGAAGACGTAGCCGATGGTCCGGCGCCGCAGACGGGCCTTGCCGTTGTGCGAGAGCCCGGACAGCGACACCCCGTCGATCAGTACGTCGCCGGAGGTCGGCTCCTCGAGACTCCCGGCGATGGTGAGGAGGGTGGACTTGCCCGATCCGCTCGGCCCCATCACCGCCACCAGTCCGCCGCGATCGACCGTGAGGC
>DATGGF010000354.1:0-3197 GCA_035308625.1 Acidimicrobiales bacterium
GCGTGCGCGCCAACCGCCGCGCCGACTGGGCCGTCTATCGGCCGTGGCACCGGCTCCTCAAGCGATGGAGCCTGGCCAACGACGCGATCAACCCCCAACAGGTATGGCTCGTGGCCAGGAGGCCCGCGAGCTGAATACACCTGCCGGGCCCCGCCTCCTTCAGCTGCCGCCCGACAAGTCCGCGTAGTCCGGGTGGCGGTCGATCCACCCGGCCACGTAGGGGCAGAGGGCGGTTACCGCCAGGCCACGCCGCCGGGCGTCGTCGAGGGCGGCCCGCACCAGCACGTCGGCCACCCCGTGACCCCGGAAGGCCGGGTCGGTCTCGGTATGGGTGAAGATGATGCGCCCGGGCCGCAGCCGGTACTCGGCGAACGCCGCCAGCGTGCCGCCCACGCGCGCCTCGTAGCGCTGCGCCTCGGGAGTGTCGACCACGTCCACGTGGCCGCTCTCGTCGGGCGTCGGACTGGGCGATGTCACCGGGTCCTTGGTCGGGCCAACCCGGCCAGCACATCGGCGGCCGAGACGAAACGGTCGGCGGCGCCTTCGCCGTCCTTGTTCTCGGCGCGCGCCGGCGCCGCGCTGGGGCCGCCCAATCCCAGTGCCAGCGCGCCGGCCAGCGCCCGCGTCAGGTCACGAAGTTCGGGTGGGGGAGGGAAGTACTCGTCTTCGTCGGTCACGTGCACTTCCTCGACTCCCTGGCGTGGCGCCAGGCGGGCCACCACCGCGTCCACCAATTCGTCGGGCGCCGAGGCGCCCGCCGTGACCGCCACCGTGCCCGACAGATCGCCGGGGAGCTCCTCAGCCGAGTTGACCCGCAGGACACGCGAGCACACCGCCGCGGCCACCTTCTCCAGCGCCCGGGTGTTCGACGAATTGACCGAGCCGATGACCACGACCGCGTCGGAGCGCCCGGCGATGGCCTTCAAGGCCGCCTGCCGGTTGGTCGTGGCGAAGCACAGGTCGGAGCGGTTGGGCATCCACAGCTCAGGGAAGCGCTCACGGGCCCGGCCCATGATGCCGGACCACTCGTCGTGGCTGAGGGTGGTCTGCGCCAACAGCGCCACCGGCGTCCCTTCGGCCAGGACCTGGGCCACGCGGTCCACGTCGGCCTCCGACTGGACGAGGTGGACGGCGTCAGGGGCGACGGCCATGGTCCCCACCGCTTCCTCGTGGCCTTGGTGGCCGACGTAGAGCACGGTGTAACCCTTGCGGGAGCGGACCCGCAGCTCGTGATGGACCTTGGTGACGAGCGGGCACACGGCGTCCACCACGGCGCGGTGTTGGCGGCGGGCCTCGGCCACGACCTCGGGGGCGGACCCGTGGGCCGACAACATTAGAGGGGCTCCAGCCGGGACCTCGTCGACGTCGTCCACGAAGATCACGCCCTGGGCCCGGAACTGCTCGACGACGTGCCGGTTGTGGACGATCTCGTGGTAGCAGTACACGGGCGGCTCGAAGACGCGCACCATCCACGCCAGGGCCTTGATCGCCTTCTCGACACCGGCGCAGAAGCCCCGGGGAGAGGCCAGGAGAACCCTTTGGACGGGCACCATGCCAGGCTAACGGGTGCCCCGAAGACGCAGATCCGTATAGGGAAAGGTGTCGGGGGCCAGGTAGCCTTTACGGCATGTCGGCGCCCCGGGTGGTCTCCGTGGCGGCCGCGTCCCCTGCCGAGCGTGCCGGGTTGGTGGTGGGCGACGAGCTCGTCGCCGTGGACGGCCGGGTTCCCCGCGACGTCATCGAGTACCGCGTGTTGGTGGACGAGGCCGACCCTGAACTGTCGGTGCGCCGCGGCCACGAAGAGCTGACCGTGGTGGTGGCCAAGGAGGCCGGGGAGGCACTCGGGGCCGAAGTGTCGTCGGCTCTGTTCGACCGGGTGCGCACCTGCGACAACCACTGTGCTTTCTGCTTCATCTACCAGCTGCCCAAGGGCATGCGCCGGAGCCTCTACCTGAAGGACGACGATTACCGCTTGTCCTTCCTCTACGGCAACTTCACCACGTTGACCCGCTTCACCGAGCTCGACCTCGAGCGTGTCGTCTCCGAGGGGCTGTCGCCGCTGTTTGTGTCGATCCACTCCACCGATCCGGGGCTGCGGGCGCAGATGTTGCGCAACGAACGCGGGGCCACGAGCCTCCGCTGGCTGCGGGCGCTGCTGGACGCGGGCATCGAGGTGCACGGCCAGATCGTCGTGTGCCCCGGCGTGAACGACGGCGAGGCGTTGGAGGCCACCCTGGCCGGCATCCTCGACGAGTACCCGGGGCTCGCCACCGTGGCCTGTGTGCCCCTCGGACTGAGTCGTTTCTCCACCGAGGAGACGATGCGGCCGCACACCCGGGAAGAGGCTGCGGCCGTCATCGACCTGGTCGAGCAGTGGCAGGAGCTGGCGGTGCAGTGGCTCGGACGCCGCCTCGTCTATGCCGCCGACGAGTACTACCTCATGGCCGGGCGACCGTTCCCGCCGGCGTCGGCCTACGACGGATTTCCCCAGCACGAGAACGGGATCGGCATGGCCCGGGCCTTCGAGGCCGCCTATGGCGGTGACGAGGAGGCGGCACAAGGGGTGCGGCCGGGTTTCTTCGCCTGGGTCGACGGCGCGCCGGCGTCGGGGTACCGCGCCGTGCGCGCGGCCGAGGACGGTGCGAGCACCGCGCCCGATACGAAGACCCCGGTGGCCATCGTCACGGGCGAGTATGGGGCGCTCGTCCTGGCCCCGGTATTGGCCGCAATGTTGGCCCAGGGCACGCACAGCGGTGCGCCGGTGCGGCTGCTCCCGGTCCACAACGACTTCTTCGGGGGGACCACCGCGGTGACGGGGCTCCTCACCGGGACCGACGTGGCGGCGGCACTGGAAGCCGAGCCGGACGGACATCGTTACCTGCTCCCCGATGTGTGCCTGTCGGAGGGGCGGTTCCTCGACGGGATGTCGGTGACCGAGTTGCCCCGGCCGGTCGAAGTGGTGGCGAGCGATGGTCTGTCGCTGCGACGAGCCCTCCACGGCACTCTCCGAAGCGCGGGAGCGAAACCGGAGGCCGTAGCTGTCTCCCTGGGCAGCCGATGATGGCCGCCACCGCACCGACGGACGCGACGTCCGACCCAAGGTCCGGTCCGGGCAAGCCGCCGGCCGATCCGCCTCCGGCCCATCGACCGGTGGTGGTGGTGGCCGGCCGGCCCAACGTGGGCAAGTCGACCTTGGT
>DATGGF010000355.1:0-3986 GCA_035308625.1 Acidimicrobiales bacterium
AGAACGCGTCGAGCGCCTCCTTGAGGGGAGAGAACCACATGCCGTCGTAGACGAGCTCGGCCCAGCGCGGCTCGAGCCGAGCCTTCTCGTGGGCTACATCACGCTCCAGCGTCAGGTCCTCGAGATCGGCGTGGGCCAGCACCAGGGCCAGCGCGGCGGGACATTCGTAGGTCTCGCGGCTCTTGATCCCCACTCGGCGGTTCTCCACCATGTCGATGCGGCCCCAGCCGTACGACCCCACCACGGCGCCGACCTCGGCCACCAGGTCGGCCACCGGGAGCCGGCGGCCGTCGACGCTCACTGGCACACCCGCCTCGAATGCGACGACAAACTCACGCGACTCGGTAGCCGTCGGCCGGGTCAGCGCGAACACGTCGGCCGGGGGTGCGGCCCACGGGTCTTCGAGCTCGCCGCACTCGATGGCGCGACCCCACAAGTTCTCGTCGATCGAGTACAGCTTCTCCTTGGTGGCCTCCACCGGGATGTCGTGCTTGGCCGCGTAGTCGATGCAGTCGGCGCGCGTGAGGCCCCATGTGCGCGCCGGGGCCAGGATCTCGAGGTCCGGGGCCAGCGCCCGGGTGCCCACTTCGAAGCGCACCTGGTCGTTGCCCTTGCCGGTGCAGCCGTGCGCCACCGCGTCGGCCCCGTGGCGGCGGGCCTCCGCCACCAGATGACGCACGATGACCGGTCGCGACAGGGCCGAGACGAGCGGGTACTTTCCCTCGTAGCGGGCGTTGGCCGCGATGGCGGGGACCACGAAGTCGTCGGCCATCTCGGTGCGGGCGTCGATCACGACCGACTCCACCGCACCGGCGCCGAGGGCCCGTTGGCGCACGCCTTCGAAATCGCCACCCTGCCCGACGTCGACCGCCACCGCCACCACCTCGACACCGAGTTGTTCCTGCAGCCACCGGACCGCCACCGAGGTGTCGAGGCCGCCGCTGTAGGCCAGCACCACCCGCTTCGCCATCACCGCACTCCGTTCGTCGTCGATCTGCCCACCACCGCCGCGCCGTCCCCGCCGACGCCGGCCACCTCGGCCAGGCGCCGGGCCAGCTCGGCTCCTCCTACGTCCTCCGATGCCACCACCAACACCGTGTCGTCCCCCGCCACCGTGCCCACCACACCTTCGAATCCGCTGCGGTCGAGGGCCGACCCCACCACGTGAGCCGAGCCGGGTGGGGTGCGCAACACGACGAGGTTGGCCGACTGGGCCACCTCGGCCACCCATTCGCCGAGGACCCGGCGAAGGTGCTCCTCCGGCGCCACCTGGCGAACGGGCAACTCGGGCAGGGCGTACACCGTCTCACCGCCGGGCACCCGCACCTTGAGCGCACCCAGCTCCTCGAGGTCGCGCGACACCGTCGTCTGGGTGGCCTCCATCCCCTCGGCCGCCAACAGCTCCACCAACTGAGCCTGATTGTTCACCGCATGGGTCTCGAGCAGCCGGGTGATGCGGTGTTGGCGTTGCGTCTTGCCCGGGCGGCCCGTCACCGAGCTCCTTCCGCCGCGTCCACGGACAACAGCCAGGAGAGGAGCCCGCGCATGGCGTGCATCCTGTTGGCCGCTTGCCGCCAGACCACACTGCGAGGTCCGTCGAGCACCTCCGCGCTGATCTCCTGGCCCCGGTGCGCGGGCAGGCAGTGCAGCACCACCGCGCCGGGCGCGGCCGCGTCCAGCAGCGCTGCATCGATCTGGTACCCGGCGAAGGCCTTGCGCCGGAGCTCGGATTCCTCCTCTTGGCCCATGGAGGTCCACACGTCGGTATAGAGCGCGTCCGCCCCGGCGACCGCCTCGGCCGGGTCGTCGGTCACCTCTAACTCCGCGCCGAGGCGTCCCAGACGGGCCAGCTCCTCGGCATCAGGCCCGAACCCGTCGGGCGAAGCGGTGCGCACGGCCATGCCGACCATGGCCGCCGCCTTGACCAACGACCGCCACACGTTGTTGGCGTCGCCGATGTAGGCCACCGTGCGCCCACCGAGACTTCCGAACACCTGGCGCATGGTGAGGAGATCGGCCAGGGCCTGGCAGGGATGGGCGACGTCGGACAGCAGGTTCACCACAGGCACCGAGTGCAGTCCCACGCCGTCGGCGGGGCCGGGGGCCGCACCCGCGCCGGGCGCATCGAGAGCACCGGCCATCCGCACCAAGGTCCCATGGTCGATGACGCGGGCGCATACCGCGGCATGGAAGCACGCCAAGGTTCGGGCCACATCCTCGGCCGACTCGCGGCTGTCGATCCCGACCTCGGGTCCCTGGACGTAGACGGGATGGCCGCCGAGCGCCACCACGGCCAGCTCGGTCGAGCTGCGCGTGCGAGCCGAGGGCTTCTCGAAGACGAGCGCCACACCTCGGCCCGACAACACCGGCTCCGAAGGGGTCTGTGGCGCGCCGAGCTCGAGCACCCGCTCCAGTTCGTCGCAGGACAGGTCGTCCACGTCGAGGAAGTGCCGGGTCATGCCCGTCCGTCCCCCCCGTCCGCCGCGGCCAGCGCCGCGCCCAGGATGGCCACCGCCTCGTCCACCTCGTCGTCGGAGACGAGCAACGACGGCGCCAGGCGAACGGTGTCGGGACGAGGCGCGTTCACCACCAGGCCGCGGGCCAACGCCTCGGTCACGACGAGCGGGGCCTGGCCCGGTCGCACCGCCGCGGCCAGCAGCAAGCCGGCGCCGCGCACGCGCTCGACGTGCGGAAGACCCTCGAGGCCCGCCTGGAGCCGGGCCCCGGCGTGGCGCGCCCGCGCTGGCGCGTCGACGGCCTCCATGGTGCGCAAGGTGGCGCGGGCCGCCGACGTGGCCAGGGGTTGCCCGCCGAACGTGCTGGCGTGGTCGCCGGGGCCGAAGGCGGCGGCCACCTCGGCCCGGGCCCAACAGGCTCCGATGGGCACGCCGTTGCCGAGGGCCTTGGCCATGGTCACCACATCGGGCTCTACGGCCGCGTGCTGGAAGCCGAACCACCGCCCGGTCCGGGCCAGGCCCGTCTGGATCTCGTCGACCATGAGCAGCACACCCCGCTCGGTGCACAACTGACGCAGCGCGCCGAGGTAGTCCGAGGACGGCACGATCACGCCCTCCTCACCCTGGATGGGCTCCACCAGCACAGCCGCCACGGTGGTGGGGTCGCAGGCCGCTTCCAGTGCGTCGACGTCGTCATAGGGCACGTGGACGAACCCTTCGGGCAACGGCGCGAAGGGAGCGTGCTTGGCCGGTTGCCCGGTGGCGTGCAGGGTGGCGAGCGTCCGACCATGGAAGCCGCCCCAGGTGCTGACCACCACGTGCCGTCCCGGGCCGGCCCACTTGCGAGCCAGCTTCAGCGCGCACTCGTTGGCCTCCGCCCCGGAGTTGGCGAAGAAGACCTGGCCACCGGCCGGCGTCTCACCCCCACCGATCAGCCGGTCGATGATCAAGGCGACCTCGGGCGCGACGACGTTGCCGAAGAGGTTGGACACGTGCAGGAGGGTGGACGCCTGCTCGGCCAGCGCGGCGGCCACGTCGGGGTGGGCGTGCCCGAGCGAGGTGACGGCCAGACCAGACAGGAAGTCGAGGTAGCGCCGGCCTTCGGTGTCCCACAGCCACGAGCCCTCCCCGCGCACGAACGTGACCGGCGGCTCGGCGTAGGTGTGCATCAAGGCGCGGCGATCCACCGTCCCCTCCCCCACGGTCCCCGGGGCGCTCATGACGTCGCCACCGGGCCGGCACCGTCGGTGGCCGCACCGTCAAAGGCTGCATCGTCGAACACCATCGTCCCCACGCCTTCGTCGGTGAACACCTCCAGCAACAGGGCATGGGGCACCCGGCCGTCGAGGATGTGGGCCCGGCGTACACCGGCGGACACGGCCCGGATGCATGCCTCGGCCTTGGGGACCATGCCGCCCCCGGCCGCCCCGCTCGCCACCATGGCCCGCAGCTGGTCGACGGACACCGTGCGCAACAGTGACCCTTCGTCGTCCGGCGCGGCCCGCAGCCCGGCGACATCGGTGAGGAACA
>DATGGF010000356.1:0-14862 GCA_035308625.1 Acidimicrobiales bacterium
GGCGATCTCGTGCGCCACGACGTCGGCCACCCGCTCCAACTCGACCTGCGACGAGTTGTCCCGGTCGACGAGCAGTGCCGTCTCCCGGAAAGTGACGCACCCGAGGTTCTCCATGGCCCCGAAGGCGAAGTCCGGGATGGCCACCAGGTCGAGCTTCTCGCCCGGGTAGGGGAGGCCGAACCAGTCGGAGAAGAAGCGCAGCGCGTGGGTGGCCGCGTCCAGCGCGAACTCGGCCAGGCCTTCCCGGCCGGGCACGTGGACGACGCGTACGGGGATGTCGCCGACGTACCGGGGTTCCGTGGCCACAAGACGCCCCATGACCACGGCCACGAGATAGGTCGACATGGGAATGGTGTCGCCGAAGCGCAGCCGTGTTCGCCCGTCACCGAGCGGCTCTTCGGCTACCACGGGACCGTTGGAGACGGCAGTCAGTCCGGCCGGCACGTCGACCGACACCGAGAAGACGGCCTTGCGGTCGGGCTCGTCGAAGCACGGGAAGGCACGCCGGGCGTCGGTGGCCTCGAACTGCGTGGTGGCCAAGGTGCGGGCAACGCCCTCGACGTCGGTGAACGTCGACCGGTAGAAGCCGCACAACATGTCGTTCAGCGCGCCGGCGAAGGCGATGTCGATCCGTACCGGGCCGGGCCCGACCGACTCGGGAAGCTCGAGGACGAGCCGGTCCTCGTGCTCGCCGCGCCCGACGGCGGCCGTGACGGTGGCGGCCCCTTCCGGCTGCACCGTCGCCGACGAGACGTCCAGGTCGAGCGCGTGCAGCACGACCTGGCGCACCGGCTCCTCGGCCACCGCTTCGATGACCACCGTGCCGCTGAAGCTGCTCTTGTCGAGGTCGGGGGCGAGCTGCAGCTCGTAACGGACGGGACGGACGCTGTACGGCAGACGGTGCCGGGCCGACGGGTCACCGCCGCCGGAAGTGCTCGACGATGTCGCGCCGAAGGTCATTCGAGGGAGGCTACCTCTGCCTCCCGCTACTAGGGTCCAGCGCCATGTCCGGCACCGAGCCCACGTCCACGCACGACCCCGTGGGCGGCGCGGCGCACCACGACGAGCCGGGCGCCCTCGACGTGGTGGCGCTCGGCTCGGCGCTCGTCGACGTCCTCACCCACGCGCCCGACAGCGACCTCCTCCGTCTTGAGCTCGCCAAGGGCAGCATGGCGCTCGTCGACCTGGCGCGCGCGGCCGACCTCTACGGGGCCATGGGCCCGGCCACCGAGGTGTCGGGTGGTTCGGCGGCCAACACGGCTGCCGGGGTGGCGGCACTCGGGGGGCGGGCGGGATACGTGGGCAAGGTGGCGGCCGACGAGCTCGGTGACGTCTTCGTCCACGACATCACCGCGGCCGGCGTGCTGGTGGGCCGCGGCCGACCCCCCATGCCACCGGACCCGGCCACCGACAGCGCCACCGGACGCTGCCTCGTGTTCGTCACTCCCGACGGCGAGCGCACCATGGCCACCCACCTGGGCGTGGCCGCCACCTTGACTCCCGACGACCTCGACGAGGAGCTCGTCGGCCGGGCCCGGGTGTTGTACATCGAGGGCTACCTGTGGGACCTGCGTCCGGCCAAAGCCGCCATCCGGCGTGCCGTCGAGGTGGCCCACGCGTCGGACGCCCTGGTAGCGCTGTCGCTGTCGGACCCGTTCTGCGTGGAGCGACACCAGGCCGAGTTCCTCGGTCTGTTGCACGGCGAAGTCGACGTGGTGTTCGCCAACGAGGACGAGATCCGTCTGCTCTTCGGCGCGACCACGTTCGCCGATGCCGTGTCGGCGGTTGAGGAGACCGGGGTGCTCGCCGCCCTGACCCGGGGCGCCGCCGGGTCGGTGGCCGTATCGGCCCAGGGCCCGGCCGAAGTGGCCGCGGCCCCGGTCGACGCGGTGGTCGACACCACCGGCGCCGGGGACCTCTACGCCGCGGGCTTCCTCTACGGGCTGACCCACGGGCAGGACCCCGAACACTGCGCCCGCCTCGGTGGGGTGTGCGCCGCCGAGGTCATCTCGCACCTCGGCGCCCGGCCCCAGGCCGACCTTCGGGCCCTGGCCGCGGCGGCCGGCTTGGCCTGAGCTCGCTACCGCCTGCGCCTTAGCCGGGCGATACGGTGACCGGCGTGCCACGCGCGGCCGACAACCCTTGGATGGCGCGCCGGGTGCTGTCGTACGCGCACCAAGGAGGTGCGTGGGAGGCACCCTCGTCGACGCTCTTCGCCGTCCGTCGGGCGCTCGAGCTCGGGTGCACCGGCATCGAGCTCGACGTGCACTCCACCGCTGATCAGCATCTCGTTGTGTGCCACGACGCCACGGTCGACCGGACCACCGACGGCCACGGGCCCATCCACTCACTGAAGCTGGCCCAGCTGCGCGCGCTCGACAACGCCCACTGGTTCGTGCCCGGCGCCGACGTGACGCCGGGGCTCGACGCCGGCGACTACCCGTATCGGGGCCGGGCGCCTCGGGATGCCGACTTCACGGTGGCCACCCTCGAGGAGGTGCTCGACCTGCTCGACGAGCACCCGGGTGTAGCCCTGAACCTCGATATCAAGCAGACGGCGCCGGCGGTCGAGCCCTACGAGGCCGAGCTGGCCCGGGTGCTCCTCGAGCGGGACCTGGCTGACCGAGTCATCGTGGCATCGTTCCTCGACGCGGCGACCGACGCGTTCTCGGCCCACGCCCCGGGCATCGCCACCTCCGCCGGGACGCTGGCCGTGGCCACGTTCGTCAGGGCCGTCCGCGCTGGCGAGGAGCCGCCCCCCATGCGCCACGTGGCTCTGCAAGTGCCCCGCGCCCATGGAGATCTCGTCATCGTGGACGAGCAGATGGTGGACGCAGCGCACCTTGCCGGCCTGGCCATGCACGTGTGGACCGTCAACGACGAGCCATCCATGACGGCACTGCTGGGGATGGGGGTCGACGGCATCATCACCGACCTCCCCACCACGCTCGTCGGCCTGCTGGCCGAAGAAGGGTTGGCCGTCAGCCTCTAGCCCGGCCCGCCGTTGCTCGCCCCGCCCCGCCCCGCCCCGCGTTGCTATCCCCGCCCGGCGTTGGGCCGCTTGCCGTGATTGGCCTTCTTCTTCGAGCGGATCTTGCGCTTCGTGGTGCGCTTCGACATGGCCGATCACCCTATCCGACCGGCGGATGGGGCCGAGTAGCGTCAGGGCCCATGGAGCGCCTGGGCCTGGTGGGCCTGCCCAACTCCGGCAAGACCTCACTCTTCAACGCGCTGACCGGCGCGGATGCCACCGTGGCGTCGCACCCGTTCACGACCACCGAGTCCTCGGTCGGTGTCGCCACCGTGCCCGACTCCCGCCTCGATGCCCTGGCCGTGATGAGCGCCAGCCGGAAAGTGGTGCGCACCGGCGTCGAGGTGGTGGACATCGCCGGGCTGGTGGCCGGGTCGTCGACGGGAGAGGGACTGGGCAACCGGTTCCTGGCCGGGATCCGCGAGGTCGATGCCCTGTGCCTGGTGCTCCGAGCCTTCGCCGACCCCGAGGTGGTGGGGGAGGCCGACCCGCTGTCGTCGCTCGGGACGCTCGAGGTGGAGCTGGTCCTGGCTGACCTGGCCACCGTCGAGTCGCAACTGGACAAGCGGCGCAAGGCGGCCCGGGCCGACAAGTCGCTGGCGGCCGAAGTCGAGGCCATCGAGCGGGCTCACGACGTCCTGGCCGAGGGCACGCCGCTGTACCGGGCCGGGCTCGGCTCGGAACAGCGCGAGCTGCGTCGCGGGCTGTTCCTCCTCACCGACAAGCGGGTCCTCGTCGTGGTCAACCTGGGGGAAGACGAGCTCGAAAAGGCCGATGCCATGGTGTCGCCGGTGGCAGCGGAATTGGGCGAAGGGGCCGAGGTGCTCGGTGTGTGCGTCCAACTCGAGGCGGAGGCGGCACGCCTGGCCCCCGACGAGCGGGCGGAGTTGCTCCAAGGCCTCGGCCTGGGCGAAGGCGCGCTGGCGCGCGTGGCCGCTGCGGCCTACCAGTTGCTCGGCCGGCGCATCTTCTTCACCACCGGCGACAAGGAGTCGCGCGCCTGGAGCTTCCGCGACGGGGCCACGGCGCCCGAGTGTGCCGGGGTCATCCACTCCGACCTCCAGCGGGGGTTCATCCGGGCCGAGGTCGTGCACTGGGACGAGCTGCTGGACGCCGGCTCGTGGGCCGCGGCCAAGGCGGCGGGACGCATCCGGCTCGAGGGCAAGGACTACCACGTGGTCGACGGGGACGTGCTCGAGATCCGCTTCAACGTGTAGCGCCTCGTCACGGGAGAAGGAGCCCGAACGGCGGTGAGCAAGGGGGAGCAGGCGAACCCGGCGCACGAAGGCCCGATGTGGCTGCTGCGCGGTGGCGAAGTCCTCGCCGCGGCCGAGGTGGCCGCCACTCACAGTGCCCGACTGCGCGGGCTCGCCGGGCGTCGTGGCTACGAAGGCGCACTGTGCGTGCCCCGTGCCCGCATGGCGCACACCTTGGGCATGCGCTTCGCGCTGGACGTCGCCTTCCTCGATGCCGATCTCGTCGTGGTCGATACCGTGCGAGTGGCGCCGTGGCGAGTCACGCGACCGCGCCTGTCCTGCCGATGGGTGGTGCAGGCCGAGGCCGGAGCGTTCGAACGTTGGCGGCTGCGCCCGGGCGATCAGCTCGAACTCCACAGCGTGTCGTGACCAAGGCGGGTTCCGGGCGTCTCGTCCTCGTGGCCACGCCCATAGGCAACCTGGGCGACCTCCCTCCGCGGGCGGTGGAGGTGCTGTCGGCCAGCGACGTCATCTGTTGCGAGGACACCCGACGCACGCGGCAACTGCTCAGCTACGCCGAGGTGAGGGGCAGGACCCTGTTGTCGGTGCACAGCCACAACGAGGCCGCCCGGGTGGCCGACGTCCTCGAGCGTTTGCGGGCCGGGCAGACCGTCGCGCTGGTGAGCGACGCCGGCATGCCGGCGCTCTCCGACCCGGGCGAGCGGCTGGTGGCGGCCGTCGCCAAGGCGGGCATCGAGGTCACGGTGGTGCCCGGACCCAGTGCCGCTCTGGCTGCGCTGGTGGTGAGCGGGCTCCCGACCGAGCGCTTCTGCTTCGAGGGTTTCCTACCGCGGCGGGGGCCCGAGCGCCGTGCCCGCCTCCAGGTGATGGCCGGCGACACGCGGACGACCCTCGTGCACGAGACGGCGCCGCGCCTGGCCGCCACGCTGGCCGACCTGGCTGGAGCCCTTGGGGGCGCCCGCCGGGTGGTGGTGGCCCGGGAGCTGACCAAGGTGCACGAGGAGCTCTGGCGCGGATCACTGGCCGAGGCCGAGGCCGAGTTCGTCGCTCGCCCCGTACGGGGCGAGATCGTCCTGGTCGTCGAGGGTTCGGCCCCGCCTGCTCCGCCGGGCGACGCGGAGCTGTCCGAGGCGGTGCAGCGTCGACTGGCCCGGGGCGAGAGCCTGCGCGACGCGGCCGCCGGAGCGGCGACCGAGGTCGGCGGTTCGAGACGGAGGGCCTACGAGCTCGGATTGGCCGCCCGGGCCTCGGGTGGAATGGCTCCGGCTCGGCTGCGGTTGGAGCAGGCGGAGCGGTTGCCGCAGGCGGAGCGGTTGGAGCCGGCGGAACGGTTGGAGCCGGCGGACAAGGAGGACTGATGCGAGCAGGATTCGACTACACCCAAGGGCCGGCCATCGAGCCTGGCGACATCCCCGAGGGGCTCGCCCGTGCCACCTTCGCGGCCGGATGCTTCTGGGGCGTCGAGGACTTCTTCCGATCCATGCCGGGAGTCGTGGACGCCGTGTCCGGCTACACCGGCGGTCAGGCTCAGGCCCCCACCTACGAGCAGGTGTGCTCGGGCCGGACGGGCCACGCCGAGGCCGTCCTGGTGACGTTCGACCCCAAGGTCGTCTCCTACGAGCATCTGCTCGAGGCCTTTTGGCAGCATCACGACCCCACCACGCCGAACCGCCAGGGCCCTGATGTCGGCACGCAGTACCGGTCGGCCGTGTTCGTCCACGATCCCGAGCAGGAGCGTCAGGCCCGGGCGTCGGTGGCCGCGTTCCAGGCCCGCTTCTCCCGGCCCATCGTGACCGAGATCACCCCGGCGTCCACCTTCTGGCCCGCCGAGGAGTACCACCAGCGCTATGTCGAGAAGACCGGACACGGGGCCTGTCACGTCGCCAACTGGTGAGGTGCTGGTCGACGGTCGGTACCCTGGGGCCGTGCCCCGCCGCTTCTACGTCACGACGCCGATCTACTACGTCAACGACGCCCCCCACGTCGGTCACGCCTACAGCACGGTCAACGCCGACGCCCTGGCCCGGTGGCACCGTCTCGCCGGTGACGACGTCTTCTTCCTGACGGGCACCGACGAGCACGGCGTGAAGGTGGCCCAAGCGGCTGACCAGGCCGGCGTGGACACCGCGCTCTACGCCGAGCGGACGGCGCAGCGGTTCGTCGAGGCCTGGGACGGGCTCGGCATCTCCAACGACGACTTCATCCGCACGTCGGAGCCCCGTCACCACGTTGCCGTGCAGCGCTTCCTCCAGCAGATCTACGACAACGGCTGGATCGAGAAGGGCCTGTACAGCGGGTGGTACTGCGTCGGTTGCGAGGCCTACAAGGATGAGGGTGAGCTGCTGGATGGGCACGTCTGCCCGGAGCACAACCGTCCGGCGCAGTGGCTCGAGGAGGAGAACTACTTCTTCAAACTGAGCGCCTTCCAGGACCGCCTGGTCGCCTGGTACGAAGCCAACCCCGAGGCCGTGCGCCCCGAGGGTAAGCGGAACGAGGCACTGGCCTTCGTCAAAGGTGGCTTGCGCGACATCTCGATCACCCGTACCTCGACCCGGTGGGGCGTGGCTGTTCCGTGGGACGAGAACCACGTCTTCTATGTCTGGTACGACGCCCTGGTCAACTACCTGACAGCGATCGGCTACGGCCAGGACGACGAACGGTTCCAGCAGTGGTGGCCTGCCGTCCACCACCTCATCGGCAAGGAGATCATTCGCTTCCACTGCGTGTGGTGGCCCGCCATGTGCATGGCGGCGGGGATCGACCCGCCCGCCGAAGTGTTCGTGCACGGCTGGCTGCTGGTTGGCGGGAGCCGGCTGTCCAAGACCCGCATCCGCGAGGCCATGAGCAGGGCCGAGGGCGGGGCTGGGGCCTCCGGGGGCTCGGATGGAGCCGGCGCCGCCGACGCCGCCGACGCCGCCGAGGCGCCTCTCAAGCTCACCGAGATCACGCCTGCCGCCCTGACCGACGACTTCGGCCGTGACGCCATCCGCTACCACCTGTTGCGCGACACCCCGCTCGGTAGCGACGGCGAGTTCTCCTACGAAGGCATCACCAGCCGCTACAACGCGGACCTGGCCAACAATCTCGGCAACCTCGTGGCGCGTGTGGCCACCGTGGTCGGCACGAAGTGCGGCGGCATCGGCCCCGCGCCGGATCCCGACAGTCGTTTGCGCGCGGTGGCCGACGGCGTCGTCGAGCAGACGACGCGGGCGTGGGAGCGCTTCGCCCCGCATGACGCGCTCGAGGCGACATGGCACCTGATCCGCGAGACCAATGCCGAGCTCGAGGCGACCGAGCCGTGGAAGGCAGAGCCCGGCCCCACGGTCGACGCCGTCCTCGGCAGCGCGCTCGAGACCCTGCGCATCGTCGCCGTCCTCGTTTCGCCGGCCATGCCCGATACCTGTGCCGAGATCTGGCGCCGGCTGGGGCTCCCCGGCCGGCCCGACGACGTCCGCGTCCCCGAGGACGTGCAATGGGGTGGCTACCCCGGCGGGTTGCCGGTGGAGAAGGGCCCTCCACTGTTCCCGCGTCGTCAGGCATGACGCCCGGCGGCGAGTGGTTCGACTCTCACTGCCATTTGCAGGACGCCTTCCGGCACGACTCGTTGTCCGAAGCCGACGCCATCGCCGCAGCGGTCGATGCCGGCGTCGGTGGCCTGGTCTGCGTGGGCACGGACGCGGCGTCCTCCACACAGGCGCTGGACCTGGTGACCCGGGGCCGGACCGTGGCGGCGGCTGGCACCGGCGGGCTCGGGCTGTGGGCCACGGTCGGGCTCCACCCGCACGAGGCGTCCCAGGGCCTGGACGAGGTGGTGGGGGTTCTCGATCGAGCGCTGGCCGACGGCTCCGGTGCCGTGGTCGCCGTGGGGGAGTGCGGCCTCGACTACCACTACGACCACTCGTCCCGTCTGGCCCAGCGGGCCGTGTTCGCCGAGCAGATCGAGCTGGCCGCGGCCCGCGACCTCGCGCTCGTCGTCCATACGCGCTCCGCATGGGACGACACGGTGGACATCCTGCGCGCCGGGTCGGCACAACGAGTCGTGATCCATTGCTTCACCGGTGGCCCGGACGAAGCGAGGCGATGCCTCGATCTTGGCGCGTACCTTTCCTTCAGCGGGATCGTCACCTTCGCCAACGCGCAAGACGTGCGCGACGCCGCCGCGCTGTGCCCACTCGACCGGCTGCTGATCGAGACGGATGCACCCTTCCTGGCTCCGGTGCCACACCGCGGCCGCACCAATCAACCGGCCTACGTGTCTCTTGTAGGTGAGGCTGTGGCGACCGTGCGCGGTGTTCCGGCTGATGTTGTGGCGTCGTCGTCAAATGCCGCGGCAGTGGAAATTTTCGCGCTCAGCTGAGCTTTTGAGCGTCGGACGCGCGCGGAGAGCGATGTCGGCCGCAGTGCATGTGGATAACTATCAGAGGGCCAGGCAGGGGGCTGTGACAGGAATGCCACCGGGGGTAGTTGCCTTGTTCACGAACCGGATCGCGACACCCTCATGCACGCGGCGCACGAGCAGTGCAAAGTTGCCCGACCTGACACTCCCGCCTAGGGTCGCCTGCGATCCCGACGCAGTCGTAACAAAGTCCCCAGAGGAAGGGTGGAGTACTGAGGACGCAAAGCGCCGGGGGGGTTCGGCCTGTAGCGCGGCTCGGGTGCATCTTCGCCGTGCTGCTGTTGCCGCTCCTCCTGCTCGCCAGTCCCGGACGCGCGGTGACGCGTTCGGCCGGGTCCGACGGCCGCATCACGCGGGCGCACACCGCGCGCGTCCACATGATCGCCGCGCCCATGCCCGGATGGGAGATGACGCTGGCTGTTGCCGCCGATTTCCGGGCCCCGGTCACCACCACGACCACCACGACGATTCCCCCGACCACGACGACCACCGCGGCGCCTCGGGAGGTTCCCCAGGTGCGGGCCGCCGCAGTGACGCCGACGACGGCACCACCGCCTCCTCCCACGACCACCACCACCGTCTACCGCCCACCCCCGACCACTACGCCCGCCCACGAGGAATCGGGCCAGGCCTCCTGGTACAACGCCTCGACCGGAACGTGCGCCAGCCCCAACCTGGCCTTCGGCACGGTGGTCACCGTGACCAACACGGCCAATGGGCTGTCCACCACCTGCACGGTCGACGACCGGATGGACCCGAGCACAGGCCGGGTGCTCGACATGTCGGAGGGCAGCTTCGCCAAGATCGCCGATCCATCGCAGGGTGTCATCGAGGTCCGACTGACCTGGTGAGGGCGCCGCTCGGCGGAGCCCGGGCGCGACGGTGACCCTGACTCGGCGGGAACTGGCTGATTTGCTCGAGGCGCACGGCCTGCACCCGAGCCGCGCTCTGGGCCAGAACTTCGTGGCTGACCCCAACACCGTGCGTCGCATCGCGCGGTTGGCCGAGCTCGCTCCCGGCGAACCGGTCGTCGAGATCGGCGCGGGGCTCGGCTCACTTACCTTGGCGTTGGCCGAGACCGGGGCAGTGGTCACCGCGGTGGAGATGGACCGCAAGCTCTTGCCTCTGCTCCGTGCGCAGGTCGAGTCGCACGGCGTGCACGTCGTCGAGGCTGACGCGCGCACGGTCGACTTGGAGCGGCTGTTGGCCGATGCGCCCGGGGACGCAACCGGGGGATGGGCGCTCGTCGCCAACCTGCCGTACAACGTGGCCGTCCCCATCGTCATGCGCGTGCTCGACGAAACCCCGCGCGTCCGGCGATTGCTGGTCATGGTCCAGCGAGAAGTGGGTGAACGGCTGGCCGCCTCGGCGGGGGATCACGCTTACGGTGCCGTGTCGGTGAAAGTCGCTTACCACGCGTCGGCGCGTGTTGTCGGCCGGGTGCCGGCGACGGTGTTCGTGCCCCGTCCCCGGGTCGAATCGGTCCTCGTGGGGATGGAGCGCCGGCCGGCGCCGGCCGTGGACCCCGCCGTGGTGAGTCCCGACCGCCTGTTCGCCGTGGTGCGTGCCGGGTTCGCCCAGCGTCGAAAGATGCTGCGCCGATCGCTGGCCGGAGTGGTGCCGCTCGAGAGCTTCGAGCCGGCCGGCATCGACCCCCAGGCCCGCGCCGAGGACCTGTCGGTCGAGGACTGGGGGAGGCTGGTGGCGTGCAGCGAGTGATCGCCCCCGCCAAGCTGACCCTGTCCTTGCGGGTGACCGGCGTCCGCCCCGACGGCTACCACCTCCTCGACGCCGAGATGGTGAGCATCGGCCTGGCCGACGAACTCGAGATCACGCCCGGGCCCGGGAGCGTGCTCGATGTGGAGGACGAGGTTCTCGGCGGTCTCGGCGTGACCGGGCTCGACTCCGGTCCGCAGAATCTGGTCCTCCGAGCCCTGGCGGCCGTCGGCCGGACAGCGACGGTGCGGCTGCACAAGCGGATCCCGGTTGGTGCGGGGTTGGGCGGTGGATCGGCGGACGCCGCCGCCGTGTTGCGCTGGGCGGGCCGGGCCGAATCGGCCTTGGCCGCCTCGCTGGGCGCCGATGTCCCGTTCTGCGTGACAGGTGGCCGTGCCCGGGTGCGCGGCATCGGCGAATCGGTTGAGCCGCTCGTCTTCGAGCACCGGACCTTCGCAGTGGTGCTCCCACCGTTGGCGGTCGACACCGCCGCGGCCTACCGGGCGTGGGACGAGGGCTGCCGGCCGACGACACAGAACGCCGCTGACGGTGGCAACGACCTCGAGGCGGCCGCGCTGGCGGTCGAGCCTCGACTTGCCGGGTGGCGTGATGCATTGACCGAGGCATCCGGACGCAGAGCCCGCCTCGCTGGCAGCGGCGCAGCATGGTTCGTCGAGGTCGAAGACGCCCTCGCCCGCCCGATCCCGGATCTCCTGACGGTGGACGGCGTTGACGCGCCCGTGGTGGTAGTGCCGACGATTCCTGCTCCGCGCCCCTGACGCGCCACTCCCGCCCCAAAGGGCGGGAGTGTTCGAATTTCGCGGCCCGGGCGTGCGGGCTGGCCGGAGCTACTTGCCGGCGGCCCTCCGCTGCCAGCGGGTGGCTTTCAGCATCTTCTTGTGCTTCTTCTTGCGCATCCGCTTGCGGCGCTTCTTGATCAGCGATCCCATGACTGGCTGGAGGTTAGCGGCCGGAGGCGTGCTGGCGCCAAGTAGCCTGGCGAGCCGGATGCAGGAGGTCCGACCATGGGCCATCGGATGATCGCCGTCGACCACGTACAACTGGCCATGCCGCCGGGTGCCGAGGACGTCGCTGCCGCGTTCTACGACGGTTTGCTCGGCCTCGGCCGCCAAGAGAAGCCCCCGGTCCTGGCTGCCCGTGGGGGGTGTTGGTTCTCCAATGGCGACGTCACACTGCACCTAGGCGTGGAGGAGCCGTTTGTGCCGGCCCGAAAGGCGCATCCGGCGCTGACGGTCGACGGTCTCGACGGCCTGGTGTCGACCCTTGTCACCGCCGGGCACGGGGTGCGGTTCGACGACGCGCTGCCCGGCGTGCGCCGCTGCTACGTCGACGATCCCTTCGGCAACCGCATCGAGCTGATCGAGGCGCCGGGCTGATCTCCTTTCGGGTCGCCGCGGTCGTCGGACTCGGGACCAGGAACGCTCTACGGTTGGAACTCTGTCCGGGGTAGTTCAATCGGCAGAACGCTGGCCTTTGGAGCCAGATGTTGGAGGTTCGAGCCCTCCCCCCGGAACCAAACTGTTGACCGGCGAGTAGATGCCGCAAGGTTGGAGTCCATTGCCGGTCTTACGCCCCCTCGTCGGCAGCGAAGCGCTTCGCCAAACGAACGTCAGGCCAGGTGATTCTACGGTGTGAGGTGTAAAACGGCCCTTGCCGGGAATCCAATGATCCATGACGCCAGAGATGCCACGGCCGTTCGCCCCCGGCCCGGAGTGCTGCACCGAGGGGTGCTCCCGCCGTCCTTACAGAGGCGACCTGTGCAAGCTGCACAGTGACCTTGCCAGATACCTTGCTGCCAGCGAAGCTCAGCGGCCCGGGCGGGGCATCAAGCCGATCTTTCCCGGCACGCTCTTGATGCCGTACCGCTAGCGGGCTGGGGATCAGCTAAGTGGCCACGTCCAGGGTGTTGGACTGCCAGGCGGTCGAGTTCATGTACGTGACCCAGGTGGTGTTTTGCTGCCCGTTGGCGAGCACGGCGCACGAATTGGGGAAGCTGACGACGCCTTGAGCATCGGCGATCCCACCGGTGTACTCGTGGTCCTGTACTCCGTTCTCCCAGCAGTCGAAGGTGACGTGCTGGCCCGGCGCGAAGCCCGAGAATGTCCCGTTGACCCTGCAGTAACCCTGTGCATCCGTGGCGCACGTCGGAGTGTTGCATGTGGGATCACTTGGACAGTTGGCCCAGACGATCTCTCCTGTGATCGGGGGAATGGTCGTCGTGGTGGGTGCCTCAGTGGTCGAGGTGGTCGAGGTGGTCGACGTGCTCGGTGGCGGAATCGACACAAGAGTGGTGGTCGTCTCGGGGCCAGAGGTCGTGGTCGTCACCTCTGTCGGTTGGCTCGTCGGGGCCTCGTCGCTCAGCGCAGTCGAGGTCGTGTCGGCAGACGACGCCGAGGCAGTGGCGACGGGGTCCGATCTCGGGGCGGTTGCCGGGGCAGCCTGATGTCGAATAGCGCCCCTGTCAGATGATGTGAGGCCGACCAGGCCTAGTGACAGGGCCAGGCCGCCGATGACAACGGGGACGCCGATCTTCGTCACCTGTGACCAGGATTCGACCCAGTCCAGGGCTCGTCGCGCCCAGCCCGGCCTGGCCACCATGTCCCCAGCGTGGCATAGCGCGATCGTCGAAAATTGGTGATTCGAATGAACCACCCTGGTGGTGACCGGCCCCCCGAACGGTCACCGACCAGGGTAGAGCGGGTGCCGGCCGGCGTTCGGGGTGCCGTGCGCACCTGGGGGGCGCATGACTGGCGGGCCGGCGGCTAGTTGGCGACGGTGCGCAGCCCTTCGGGCACGAAGTCGGGCGCCCGCATCAACCGTCGGGCCATGACGTCGTCACAGTGGCGGCAGCGCGTTCCTCTGGGGGTGACGCGACAGGCCATGACGCCGGCCAGATGGGGGACGTGGTACCCGCTGCACGTGCCGCCGTCGATCTCTTCGGAGCAGTAGGCGATCTCGCCGTCCCGGTGCAGCACCAGACAGCCGTTGCACATGGTCATCTCGTGGTCCTCCGGCGTCCTGCTCACGGGCTCGGCCTCTTCGACTGTCCTGCGACGTGGTCCTCGGGTGATTCCTTCGGCATGTCCTGCCGCTCTGCTGAAGGTGTCGGCGGGGAATGATCTCCGGTCCAGCAAGTGCAGGACAACGGATGGCCACAGCGAGTGGTGGTCGTTGTCATCTCGTGCCTGGGCCCGGCCGCACCCGTTCGTTCCAGGTCATCGGAAGTCCTGGGACGGAGGGCCGCTCGTCGTGCCGAGCTCCAGAGGGGAGATCTTCTCGGCCACCACGCTCACCACGCCGTCGGTGCGCTCCAGCCGGCCCCGGACCAGCAGCGCCGGGGCCCCGCGGGCGGCATGGCGCCATCGTTCCCACGCACCGGGGGAGCAGATGACGTTCACCATGCCGGTGTCGTCCTCCAGGTTCAAGAAGACGGTTCCCTTGGCGCTTTCGGGGCGCTGGCGATGGGTGACCACACCGGCCACCAGCACCCGGGGGCCCTCGGCCCCGCCCAAGGACGCCGCCGGCACCACCCCGAGCCGGTCGAGCAGCGGCCGGGCCAGCTCCATGGCGGTGGTCCCGACCGTCATCCCGGTGGCCCACAGGTCGGCCTCCACCTCTTCCGCCACCCCGAGCTGGGGCAGGGCCGGGGGTTCCTCGCCGGTGATCACCCCCGGCAGCCGGTCCACCGTCCCCTGGGCGATGGCACCCGCCGACCACAGCGCGGCGCGCCGGCTGCCGGTCGTCGCCGCGCCGGGACGTGGCGGCAGGCCGTCGAGGGCTCCCGCCGTGGCCAGGGCCTCGAGCTGCACGCGCCCCACCCCCGCCCGGCGCACCAGTTCCTCCACCGAGCGGTACGGCTTCGACTCGGCGATGCGCAGGGCGAGGTCCTCTCCGATGCTGCGCACCGACTCGATCCCGAGGCGCACCATCGGCTGACGCGCTGGACGACCCACCGGCCCGCACGCCGGTCGATCGTCCCCCCACTCGAGCGATGCCTCGGCTGCCGACGCGTCGACGTGCGGTCGCAGGACCTGCACGCCGTGGCGCCGGGCGTCGGCCACCAGTGACTGCGGGGCCCAGAACCCCATGGGCTGCGCGTTGAGCAATGCCGCGCAGAAGGCGGCGGGGTAATGCAGTTTGAGCCAGGCACTCGAGTAGACCAAATAGGCGAAGGACACGGCGTGGCTCTCGGGGAAGCCGAAGCTGGCGAAGGCCGACAGCTTGGTGAAGATCTCCTCGGCGCTGTCGCCGGTGATGCCGCGTTCGGCCATGCCGGCGAAGAGCCGGTCGCGCAGCCCGGCCATGCGCGCCCCCGAGCGCTTGGCCCCCATGGCCTGGCGCAGCTCGTCGGCTTCGGCGCCCGTGAAGCCGGCGGCGTCGATGGCGATCTGCATGAGCTGTTCCTGGAACAGCGGCACGCCGAGCGTCTTCTCCAGGGCTCGGCGCAGACGGGGATGGGGCGGGTCGGGCGCCTCGAGGCC
>DATGGF010000357.1:0-1637 GCA_035308625.1 Acidimicrobiales bacterium
TATTCGCTGAGGAGTTCGCGAAAGCCGGAGTCAACGGAGGGGTGTCGAAGTTTCGACATGGCTTTTGCCTCGAGCTGCCGGATGCGTTCGCGAGTCAAGTTGAACAGCTCGCCGACCTGTTCGAGCGTCCTCGGCTCGCCCCGGTCGAGACCAAAACGGAGGCGAATTATCTCCGCTTCCCGCTCATTGAGGGGTGCCAGGAGCCGGGCGATCTCCCCGGGCAACAAGGCCACCAACACCTCATCGACCAGTGCTGACGCGCCGGTGTCCTCGACCACGTCACCCAGTTCCGTGTCATTGTCGGCACCGAGGGTCTGGGACAACGACAAAGGATCGGAGGGGTACCGGAGCAGCTCGATGAGCCCCTCGTCGGAGACCCCGACTTCAGCAGCGAGTTCAGCCCTGGTGGGCACACGACCGAGCGTCGTTTCCAGGTGTGCTCGTGCCTTCTGCACCGCCAGAAGTCGGTCGTTGGCGTGGACCGGCAGTCGGATGGTGCGATTCGTGTTGGCGATACCTCGGGCGATGGCCTGGCGGACCCACCACGTCGCGTAGGTGGAGAACTTGAAACCCTTACGCCAGTCGAACTTGTCCACGGCGTGTATCAGACCCAGACTTCCTTCCTGGGTGAGGTCAAGGAGGGACATTCCCGAGCCTTGGTACCTCTTGGCGATGGAGACGACAAGGCGGAGGTTGGACAACACGAAGGTCCACCGAGCGTCCTTGGCTTGCTGCTCGATCCGGCGAAGTGTGCGTCTCCGTGCCGGGGTGAGCTTGGTGCCCGAAGCCAAAACGGCGGTCGCCTCGTGCCCGGCCTCGATGGCTTGGGCCAGGTCGACCTCCTCAGTCTTGGTGAGAAGCCGATAGTGGCCGATGTCTTTCAGATAGAGCTTGACGAGGTCCATGTCCTCGCCGCCACCACCGACCTGTCGTGCGCGCGACTGGTACTGTTGTCGGCTCACATGAACCCGAATGGATCTGAGCCCGACATATGTGAAGCCTACTGGAGTTCGTCAGTCTGATTCTCACGCGCGGACCCCGAAGGCGTGAGAGTGGATTGTTGCCGTGAGCTTCCCCCGGTCCGGCGGACACTGACCCTGAGGCGGCGAGAGTCGCCTCTTGGAAGGATGTCCGTATGCCACGACCGTATCCACCGGAGTTCCGCCAGCGGGCCGTGGAGCTCGCCCGGCGGCACGAGAAGTTGCCCACCCGGCAGGTGGAGCTGGCCGTGCGAGGTGGTGGCCGCGTTTTGGGAACTTTCATCCTCACGCCGACCCCGGCGACACCGATCAGTCAGGAGCAGTGCGTGGTGGCGGTCGCCCTCGTCGACCAGCTCGGTGCCGCGCTAGCCGCACACGAGATCGACTGACCGCTCGGCCCAGAGGTCAAGCCACTCCCATTAGAGACTGAACGGGTTGACGCCGCTGGCGGCCAGGACGTACCAGGCCGTGGCCCCGGTGTGCACGGAGGCGAAGTAGTAGTCGCCGTCGCAGTCGCTGAGCATGTCCTTGGAGGCGGCGATGATCCCCCGGCCGTCGGTGTTGGGGCCGGCGCTCTGGGCATGGGCGACGTCGGCGAGGTACTGGGACGACAAGGCGGCGTCACCGGAACCGGCTCGCAAGGCCAGCGCGTCGGCC
>DATGGF010000358.1:0-1750 GCA_035308625.1 Acidimicrobiales bacterium
TGGGCGTCCGCAAGGCCGTCAACTTCTCGGTCAATCGTCCGCAGGTGATCAAGATCGAAGGCTATCTGTCCGGTAGTCCCACGGTCCAGCTGCTGCCCGAGCCGCTCACGGGCGGCGTGTTCAGCACGAAGCTCTACCCAACCAGGTCACCGGGGCCAACGCAGTGGAATAAGGCGAGGACGCTGTCCAAGAACTGCGGGGTCGGCCACCACGCCCGCCTGAACTTCTGGCACGGCGAAAGCGCTGTGGCGATCGAGGTCGCGGCGGTCCTCAAGTACGACCTGACCAAGATGGGCTGTGACAACGTCAACAGCGTGCCGGTGGCCGGCTATGCCCGGTACGTCGAGGCCGGCGTCAAGGGCAACTCGATGGACATCATGACCGCAGGCTGGGAGGACGACTACCCGGACGGGTACGACTTCATGCACATCCTGCTCGACGGTCGCACGATCACGAAGAACAACAACAACAACTGGTCGTATTTCAACAACAAGGCGTACAACCAGAAGCTCGACAAGGCGAATGCTCTCGCCGGCCCCGCTCGCGCCAAGGCGTGGGGCAGGCTCGACCAGTGGGTGATGAAAAAGTTCGCCCCCTTGGCACCAACGTTTAACCAGAACGTAGTCGACTACCTGAGCGCGAACGCACACGGGTACGTCTGGGATGGGCCCTACGGCTCGATCGACCTCGGTGACTTCTACCAGTCGTAGAAATCACCTAAGGGAGAAGCAAGACGGAGATAGGGTGTGGGGCCGGCCTTCGGGCCGGCTCCCACACCTCTCACGCATCGAAGGCACATTAGGTATCAGGTAACGCGTGCCCTCTCGCAGACCGCCGTCCGGCGGGACATGCACCACCTTCCTGCGTAAATTGTCGAGGCCAATTGGTACCGGGCTGTCCCAGATCTGCACGCGAAAGTGGTTCTCGAACCGGCCGTTCGAACGTGCACGATGGTTAGTGCGGTACCAGCCATCTTGCGCTGGATCCCTCCCCAGGCGGGGCGGCGAGTTTATGAACCCTTGCCGCCCCGCTTCTACCAGCGTCCGCCCGCTGCTCGGCTCAGGCCGTTACCCATCGACCGCACGGGCATCCCCGAACGCCACCAGAGACAGGCCGAATGTTCCGGCGATAAGGACAGCCGAGTCGGCTCACCGACCCGCCGTCGGCGTCCTACTCGAGTAACGCGATCCCGCGGTCGGATTGCTTGGGCCGCTGGTTGCGAGATTCAAAAGCGGGCGGCGCCCGAAACTCGGCCAGCGTCTCCGTCTTGATCGCGATCTGTGCTCAGCGCGACGGCGAGTGCGCTGATCGCGTGGGAGACGGTCGGTTCTGGGATGGCTCCGAAGCCCATCAGGAGCCCCCGGGGGCCACAGTAGTCTGGCAGGGCGTGGGGTGTGATGGCCTCCAGGTTGATCCCAGCTGCAATCGCACTTTGCAGGGCTGCCTCTTCTTCCGCTTCGCCGGTGAGCTCGAGGGTCAGGTGCAGGCCGGCGGCGATCCCCCGGACCCGTAGCCCCGGAAGCTCGGTACGTAACGCGTCGATGGCGATGTCCCGGCGGCGCCGGTAGCTGGCTCGCATTCTGCGAATGTGTCGGTCGAACTCGCCGCGGGCTAGGAAGTCCGCGAATGCAAGGTGCTCGAGCGATGGCGGATGAAGCGTGCTGGCCCACAGTTCCTCGCTCACCGGCTCCATGAGCCGAGGGGGGAGGACGGCCCAGCCAAGTCCGAATCCCGGGGAGAGCGCTTTGCT
>DATGGF010000359.1:0-6305 GCA_035308625.1 Acidimicrobiales bacterium
GGGCTTCGGCGCCTGGGACCACGGCGCCCTGAAGGGCCCGTACCTGGTGCTGCGCTCCTGGCGCGACGGTAAGACGGTGGAGGTCGAGGCCCCCTCCCCCTGACGCTGGCGCCTCTGTCGGACCGCCCCCGGTCAGGTGGTGCGGACGATGAGCACGGCGCAGGGTGCCCCGCGGGCGACCGAGGCCGGCACGCTCCCGAGCACACGGCGTTGCAGGCCCTTGTTGCCGACCACGACGACGTCGGCGCCCACCTTCTTGGCCACCTCGATGATGCGTTCGGCAGGTTCGCCGCTCGCCGCGTGGGTCTGGACCGTGACCCCCGCGGCTCGGGCCCTCGACCCCAGGTCCTCGACCAGCGACTCGGCCAGGTCGATCGACCCCACCGACTGACGCGACTCGCCGGGGAGGTCGACGGTCATCCCCCCGCCGCGCTGGAAGGCGGTCACGATGTGCAGCGTCCCCCCCGACAGCTTGGCCAGGTCGATGGCATAGATCACCGCTTGGGCCGCGGTGGGCGAGCTGTCCGCCCCGACGACGACGTTCTCGAACACGGCGAACCCCTTTCTCTTTCCTCAGGCCAGGCGCTGGATGTAGATCCCGATGCGGGCGATGCGGCCGTCGGGTGCCAGATCGAACACCAGGGACTCGGGTGTCTCGACGGGGGTGCCGTCGAGCTCCACCGTCTCGGCCAGCTGAGCCATGGCGACGTCCCCGGCGTAGACGACCCGGTCCACCCGCATGGAGTAGCCCCCCAACGAGGGCATGAGGTCGGTCAAGAAGGCGACGTAGGGGTCGCGGGGCGAATAGGTGTCCCCGAAGGGCCCCACCCGGACGACGTCCTCGGTCAGGCAGCTGGCCAGGGCCTCCCAGTCATGGGTGACCACGGCGTCCAGGTAGCGCTCGACGATGCCGGCCATCGCCGGGGCAGGTTAAACCCCCGCCGCGGCAGGGGGCGGCACACCGGCCTCGCCGCCGCGGCACGGGGCGGCACACCGGCATGGTGGAATGACGTCGATGTCCTTCTCGGCGCCTGATCCCGGCGGCTTCTTCCACCCCGCCGTGGCCGCCTGGTTCGCCCGTCGCTTCCCCGACGGCCCCTCGGAACCCCAGGCCAAGGGGTGGCCGGTCATCGCCCAGGGAGGAGACACCCTCGTTGCCGCGCCGACCGGGTCGGGCAAGACCCTGGCCGGGTTCCTGGTCGCCATCGATGCCCTCTACCGGGCCCACGCCGAAGGCGAGACCCTGACCGGGGCCACCCGGGTCGTCTACGCCTCGCCCTTGAAGGCCCTGGCCGTGGACATCCACCAGAACCTCGAGCGCCCGCTGGCCGAGATCGCCGAAGTGGCCGCCGAGCTCGGCCTGGCCGTGCCACCCATCACGGTGGCCGTCCGCACCGGTGACACCACCGCCGGGGCCCGCACCGCCATGGTGCGGGAGCCGCCCACCATCCTGGTCACCACCCCCGAGAGCCTGTACCTGCTCGTCACCGCTGGGCGGAGCCGGGCCGTGCTCGGTGATGTGCGCACCGTCATCGTCGACGAGATCCATGCGCTCGCCCGTGACAAGCGAGGGTCGCATCTGGCGCTCACGCTCGAGCGGCTCGAGCACCTGCAACTCGGCAGCCGGCCCCAGCGCATCGGGTTGTCGGCCACCCAACGGCCCATCGAGGAGACGGCCCGCCTCCTCACCGGCGTGGCCGACGACCGCTCCACCACCATCGTCGACTGCGGGCATGCCCGGAAGCTCGACGTACGCATCGAAGTGCCCGACTCCGAGCTCGCCGCGGTGGCGTCGACCGAGCAGTTCGAAGAGGTCGTCGACCGGATTGCTGCCCACGTGCACGGGCACCGCACCACCCTCGTCTTCGTCAACACCAGGCGGATGTCGGAACGCCTGGCCCACCTGCTCGGCGAGCGGCTGGGGCCTGACCTCGTGTCGGCCCACCACGGCAGCCTTTCCAAGGACCGCCGCCAGCGCGTCGAGTCGCGCCTGCGCGCCGGCGAGCTGCGGGCGCTGGTGGCCACCGCTTCGCTGGAGCTCGGCATCGACATCGGGCCGGTCGAGCTCGTGTGCCAGGTGGGATCGCCCCGGGCCATCGCCACCTTCCTGCAGCGGGTCGGGCGCTCCAACCACTCGCGCCGGGGCGTGCCCGAGGGGATCCTCTACCCGATGACGCGCGACGAGCTGGTGGAGTGCGCCGCCCTGCTCGCCGCCGTGCGGGCCGGTCGCCTCGACGCCACCCATCCGCCGGTCGCCCCACTGGACATCCTGGCCCAGCAGATCGTGGCCGAGGTGGCTGGCGCCGAGGAGTGGCCGGAGGACGAGCTCTACCGGCTGGTGCGCCGGGCCGCCCCCTATCGCGACCTCGAGCGGGCCGACTTCGACGCCGTGGTCGAGCTGGCGTCGGAGGGGATCACCACGGGCCGGGGCAAGCGCATGGCCTATCTCCACCGCGACCGGGTGCACGGCGTGCTGCGGCCCCGGCGTGGCGCTCGCCTGGCGGCGCTCACCAGCGGCGGCGCCATCGCCGAAGTGGGCGACTACCGGGTGGTGGCCGAGCCCGACGAGGTGCCCGTGGGCACGGTCAACGAAGACTTCGCCATCGAGTCGATGGTGGGCGACGTGTTCCTTCTCGGGACCCACTCCTGGCAGATCCGCCGGGTCACCCAGGGAGAGGTGCGCGTGACCGACGCGCACGGGGCCCACCCCACCATCCCCTTCTGGGTCGGCGAAGCACCGAGCCGGACCGAAGAACTGTCGCAGGAGGTGTCCGATCTGCGCGCCGCCATCGGCGCGGCGCTGGCCCACGGACGCGACCGCGCCCTGGCCGAGGTCTCGCAACGCACGGGACTCGACCCCGCCGCGGCCGAGCAGGTGGTCGACTATCTCGCCGCCGGGTTGGGCGAGCTCGGCGTGCTCCCCACCTCCCAGCACGTGGTGTTCGAGCGCTTCTTCGACGAGGCGGGGGGCATGCAGCTCGTCGTGCACGCGCCGTTCGGCGGCCGGGTCAACCGGGCGTTCGGGTTGGCCCTGCGCAAGCGGTTCTGCGCCACCTTCGACTTCGAACTGCAGGCGGCCGCCGACGACGATGCCGTGGTCCTGTCGCTCGGCCCCCAGCACAGCTTCCCGCTGTCGAGCGCGCCGTCGTTGCTCCACTCCGACCGGGCCGAGGAGGTGCTGACCCAGGCCGTGCTGGCCTCACCCATGTTCGCCTCCCGTTGGCGGTGGAACCTCAACCGGTCGCTCGCCGTGTTGCGCTTCCGTGGCGGCCGGCGAAACCCGCTGCCCATCCAGCGCATGGAGTCCGACGACCTGATGGCGGCCGTCTTCCCGGCGCTGGCCGCCTGCCAAGAGAACGTGGCCCCCGGGCCGGTCGTCATCCCCGACCACGTGCTCGTGCGCCAGACGCTCCACGACTGCCTGCACGAGGCCATGGACGTCGACGGTCTGGCCGAGCTCTTGCGTTGCATGGAGTCGGGGCGGGTCACGGCGCATTTCGTCGAGTCGACGGAGCCGTCGGTGCTGGCCCACGAGATCCTGAACGGCAAGCCCTACACCTTCCTCGACGACGCGCCACTGGAGGAACGCCGCACCCGGGCGGTGTCGTTGCGACGGGGACTGCCCTTGGAGCCCCGTGCCCTCGGTCAGCTCGACCCGGCCGCGCTGGCCCGGGTGCGCGAGGAGGCGGCTCCCGACCTGCGTGGGCCCGACGACCTCCACGATCTACTGCTGTCGCTGGTGGTGTGCCGGCCCGACGCGGCGTGGGCCCCGTGGTTCGACGAGTTGGTGGTGGCCGGCCGAGCGCTCGCCTTACAACCAGATACCGGCGACGCCCGCTGGTGCGCCCGGGAGCGCCGAGCGTGGGCCGAGGGGCTCTTCCCGGGCGCGTCGTTCGCGCCGGACCTGCCCGTCCCCCCGGGTGTGCCCCCCGGCGACGTCGACGAGGACCAGGCCGCGGCTGAGGCGGTGCGCGGCCAGCTGGAGGTGAGCGGGCCGCTCACCGTCGACGACCTGAGCGCGCGCATCGGCCTGCGCCCCAGCCGGGTGAAGGTGGGCCTGGGCCGTCTCGAGGCCGAGGGCTATGCGCTCCAGGGCCGCTTCGACCCCGACGCCGCGGACGACCAGTGGTGCGCCCGTCGGTTGCTCGGGCGCATCCACGCCTACACCCAGCAACGGCTGCGCCGCGAGATCGAACCGGTGAGCGCCCTGGACTTCATGCGCTTTCTGCTGCGCTGGCACCACGTGTCGCCCGGCTCGCAACTGCACGGCCGGGCCGGCGTCCTCGCCGTGGTCGACCAGCTCCAGGGCTTCGAGCTTCCGGCCGGCGCCTGGGAGGAAGCCGTGCTGGCGGCGCGGATCGACGCGTACCAGTCGCGCTGGCTCGAGGATCTGTGCCTGTCGGGGGAACTGGCCTGGGGCCGCCTCGGTGTGCGGCCACTCGACCCCGACAGCCCCCCGCGGCGCGGCGCGGCCACACCGTCGCGTGCCACCCCGATCACCTTCGCCCTGCGCGACGACCTGCCGTGGCTGCTGCAGGCGGCCCGCGGCGACGCCCGCCCGCCCTGGCCCGAGCACGGCGCGGCGCGCCAGGTCCTCGACGCGCTCACCGAGCGGGGCGCGCTGTTCCACTCGGAGCTGCGCACCTTGACCGGCCGGCTGCCGGTGGAGGTGGAGGAGGGACTGTGGGACCTGGTGGCCCGGGGCCTCGTGACGGCCGACGGTTTCCAGGCGGTACGCGCTCTGTTGTCGGCCCGCCAGACCTGGCAACGACGGCACCGCCAGGAGGTGCGGCGCCGGTCAGGCGGTCGGCGCGCCCCCACCCTGCGCCAGGGCGGAGAAGGGCGATGGGCCCTGCTCCCCGAGGCCGGCGCCACCGACGACGCCCACGACCTGGCCGAGCAGGTGGCCGGTCAGCTGCTGGCGCGCTGGGGTGTCGTGTTCTGGGACCTGCTGGCGCGCGAGACGCTGGCGGTGCCATGGCGGGAGGTGCTGTGGGCCCTGCGCCGGCTCGAGGCGCGCGGTGTCGCCCGAGGGGGACGGTTCGTCAACGGGTTCGCCGGTGAGCAGTACGCCCTGCCCGAGGCGGTCGACGAGCTGCGCCGCATCCGCCGCAGCGAGCGCCGAGGTGAAGTGGTGCACCTGAACGCGGCCGACCCGCTCAATCTGGTCGGCATCGTGCTCCCCGGTCCGCGTATCCCGGCAGTGCGGACCAACCGGGTGGCCTACCGCGACGGTGCCCTGCTCGACACCGAGGCGGGCGACGCCGGTCAGCCCACGCTCACCAGGTCCACCACGAAGATGAGTGTGTCGTTGGGGGCGATGCCGGCACCTGGAGACGACGCCCCGTAGGCCAACGCCGGCGGGATGATCAATTCCCGTCGCCCTCCGACCTTCATGCCGGCCACCCCTTCGTCCCAACCCTGGATCACCTGGTGCACGCCCAAGGTGAAGGGGAAGGTCTGGTTCCGGTCCCACGACGCGTCGAACTGCTTCTTGGTCGTCCACGAGTAGCCCACGTACTGCACCGTCACCTGATGTCCCGGGGCGGCGATGGCGCCGGTCCCCACGATGAGGTCGTGGATCTGCAGGGCCGTGGGTGGCAGTCCTGAGGCGGGGACGAGGACGGTGGGCTTGGTGCCGAAGGTGCCGGCCGGGGACCAGGTGATCACCGCGGGCCTTTCACTGGAGCTGGGCGAACTGGACCCGCACCCGGCGACGAGGGCCGGGCCGAGGGTCAGTGCCGCGACGAGGAAGAGGGTCTTGGTGGGCACGCGCATCGGCCGGACGATACCGAGGGCGGCGGGCGGCGGGCCAGACGGCCGGCCGCGGGCGGAGCCAGCTGTCACCGCCCGGCAGACTGGGGCGCGTGCGCGAGCTCGTCGTCCTGGGAACGGCCAGCCAGGCGCCGACGCGCCATCGCAACCACAATGGCTACCTCCTGCGCTGGGACGGCGCCGACATCCTCTTCGACCCGGGCGAGGGTACCCAGCGGCAGATGCTCCTGGCCGATGTCCGGGTGTCGTCGATCACCCGCATTTGCATCACGCACTTCCACGGCGACCATTGCCTGGGGCTTCCCGGGTTGGTGCAGCGCATGTCGCTCGAAGGTGCGCACTCTCCGGTCGGCCTGTTCTACCCCGGGAGCGGCGAGGGCTACGTGGACAACCTGCTCGGCGCCTCGGTCTTCGACGACCGGACCGACATCCGCCGCCACGGGGTCGACCGTGACGGAGTGGCCGACCCCGGCCCGCCGTACGTGCTCAGCGCGGCGCGCCTGGCCCATGAGCCCGAGGCCTACGGGTGG